>CAZQET010000449.1:0-3163 GCA_964591825.1 uncultured Conexibacteraceae bacterium | reverse complement strand
CGGCACCAGGAAGTTCGAGACGCCGGCGGATCGGGCAAGGCCGCGGTCGCGGATCGCGACGACCTTCTCCCAGGCGTGCACGTAGTTGTCCCGGGCGGGGGTCGGCCAGTGCACGAGGTACAGGTCGACGTGGTCGAGGCCGAGCCGTCGCAGCGAGGCCGCGAACGCGCGCTTGGCGTTGTCCTCTCCGCCGGGTTCCAGCACCCACAGCTTGGTGGTGACGAACAGCTCGTCGCGGGGAATGCCGCTGTTGGCGATTGCCCGGCCGACGGCCTCCTCGTTCATGTAGGAGGCAGCGGTGTCGAGCGAGCGGTAGCCGGCAGCGAGCGCCTCGGTCACAGCCTGCTCGGTCTGGTCTGCGGGGATCTGAAACACGCCAAAGCCGAGGATCGGCATCTGCACGCCGTTGCTGAGAGTGACCGCAGGTATCGCGTTCGTCATGGAGACCACTATGCCCATCGGGCTCCTCACCAGTCGGCCTCGCATGCACTCGGGATCTTCCGCGTGCCAGACGGCTACCGCGTTGAGCTGATCGAGCGCCCCGCTGCGGCTGACGGCCCAGCAACTCGAGGCACTCGTCCGACCAGCGCGCGGCGGCTTCGCCAGGACGCGCGACCCGCTGTTCGCGCTTCTGCTCGACTATGCCACGATCGAGGAAGACGTGCGCCTCTCGCTGCCGGTGCGCTGTTACGCGAGCTGCGAAGGCACGCGCTCGGATCCGTCACCTTGGTGCTGCATGTCGGCTGCCCGATGAGCTTCGATGGGGGCGTCCTTCGCAGCCGATGCGATGTTTACGACGAGCTGCACGCCATGCGGCGCGAGCGGCGCGCCGGCCCGGAGCGCTGACACGCGGCTTACGCGGCGCTGACACGCCCGACCACACCGTCCCGGTACACGTGTCTTCGTGACCACGAGGGCGCCATCGCGGATCGCGGATGTGTACCGATACGACTTACTAGGTGTATGCTGTCGCCGTGGTCAAGCGCACCAACATCAATCTCGATCTGGACCTCGTGGAGCAGGCGGCGCATGAGCTGGGCACCCGCCGCATGACGGACACGGTCCATGAGGCGCTTCGCGACGTCGTCGCCCGGGCACGGCGGGTGCGGCTCGCCCGCCGCGACTTCGCTGACCTGACGCCCGATGCCCTGGAGCAGATGCGTCGGCCGACGGGTCGCAGCGCTTGATCGAGCTGGCTGATACGAGCGCGTGGGTGTGGTCGCGCAGGCCTGGGAGTCGTGAGCTTCGGCATGCGTTCGACGTCGCTCTCGTCGACGGCGAGATCGCGACCTGCGACATGGTTCGTCTCGAGCTGCTCTCCAGCGCGCGCAACACGGGCGAGTTCGGCGAGCTTCGTGACGAGTTGGCGGCGCTTCCTGATTGCCCGGTCGGCAAGAAGCAGTGGGAGCGCGCGCTCTGGGTCTACGAGCAGCTTGCCGCGCAGGGCGGAGCCCACCAGCGCTCGGTCAAGCACGCGGACCTCCTCATCGCCGCCGCGGCCGAAGCCGCGGGTCTGACGGTCTTGCACTACGACGAGGACTTCGACCGCATCGCCGAGATCACCGGCCAGCCGGCGCGTTGGCACGCCGACCGCGGCGCTCTCTGACACCCGCCTCACACCCGAATCTGGGCGCGACGAGCTGCTGAAGGCGGGCGCGGCTCGCGGCATGCGGGTCGCCGGGGCACGCCCCGCGGGCGTGGGCGTCGACGCCGCAGCGCGCTAGGGCATGCCATGACGAGCAGCGCTTCCAGCGGCGAAGTCGCGGCGTCTCCAGCAGGCTTCGGCGAGCACATGCTGGCCGAGATCCGCGAGCAGCCGTCAGCGTTGCGCCGCCTGCTCGCCGGCGATGCGGAGCTGCGCGCGCTCGGGGAGCGGCTGCGCGCCGCGCGACCGCCGATCGTCCGACTCGTCGGCCACGGCTCCTCCGACAACGCCGCGACCTACGGCGTCTACGCCTTCGGCTTGCTGTCCGGCTGGACGGCGTTGCGCGACTCGATCTCGCTCAGCATCTACTACAAGGCACCGCTCAATCTCCGTGGCTCCGCCGTCATCGCGCTCTCCCAGTCCGGGGAGACGCCCGACGTCGTCGAGTACGTCGAGCGCGCACGTCTGCGTGGCGCCATCACGGTCGCCGTGACCAACGACCCGGCGTCGGCGCTCGCGGGCGCGGCTGAGCTCGTCATTCCACTGGAGGCCGGTCCGGAGCGGTCGGTCGCGGCGACCAAGACCTACATGAGCTCGGTTGCCGCGCTCGCACTGCTCGCCGGTCATGCGGGCCGCCGGGGACGCGAGATCGCCGACGCGATCCGCGCGACCTGCGACATCATCGAGGCGGCGACCGCCGGCCTCGAGCGCGAGATGACGAGGATGGCGAGCGATTTCGCCTACGTCGGGTGGATGTTCGTCATCGGTCGCGGGCTCGAGCTGGCGACCGCTCGAGAGATCGGGCTCAAGCTCCAGGAGACCTGCCGGGTCGCGGCCGACGCGCTGTCGGCCACGGACCTCGCGCACGGCCCCGTCAACGCGGTCGACCCGCTGTTCCCGGTCTGGGCGATCGCGACGGCGGAGGAGGCGAACCTGCCGGCCGTGCTCGAAGCGGCGCGGCGGGCACGGGACGCCGGCGCGACGCTCGTCGCGACCGGCAGCGCCGCGTCGGCCATCGGTGCGGCGGCGTATCGGATCGAGACCCCTGTGGCTCCAAGCCCGCTGGTCTCGCCGCTCGTCTCGACGCTGGCGGGTCAGCTGTTCGCGCGTGCGCTTTCGCTGACCAAGGGCTATGACCCCGATGCTCCTGCGAACCTCACCAAGATCACCGTCGTCCCTTGAGCGCCGTTCACAGCGCCGCGGGTCGGTCGGCCTCGGCGGTGCGATGCGTGCCGCCGGGCTCGCGCGTCTCGTCCTCGGTCGCCAGCCAGCGGTAGAGCGCCACGAACACGAAGATCGCGTAGGGCACCGAGCCGGGGCCCCACATGATTCCGGCCGCGAGGTGCTGGTCGGCGAGGGCGGACAGGCCGCCGGGTCGGGACGCGAGCTGGGCGTAGGTCGGATAGAGCGGCGAGGCGGCGAGCGCGAGCACGACCGCGAGCGCCCACGCCGCGGTGGCGGCCGTCAGGACGTAGAGGATGCCGGAGGACGGGCGGAGGCGTGCGTGCAGCGGCGGGG
>CAZQET010000448.1:0-4434 GCA_964591825.1 uncultured Conexibacteraceae bacterium | reverse complement strand
ATCGGCGGCGGCGAGGAGACCTGCCACTCGATCGAGTTCGCCCGCCAGGGGTTGGCCTCGGCGCGCGGTCCGAAGCGCCAGCTGACGATCATGTTGTAGAGGAAGACCAGCTGGACCGCGCCGAGCAGGAAGGCGAAGCAGCTGATCAGGAGGTTCCAGTCGCCGAACTGGGCGGCGTAGTCGGCGACGCGTCGCGGCATCCCGTCCATCCCAATCCAGTGCATCGGGATGAACGTCCCCCAGGTCCCGAGCAGCGTGCCCCAGAAGTGGACGCGGCCGAGCTTCTCGTCGTACATCCGCCCGGTGATCTTCGGGAACCAGTGGTAGATGCCGGCGAAGATCGTGAAGACCGAGCCGCCGAAGAGCACGAAGTGGATGTGGGCGACGATGAAGTAGGTGTCGGAGACGTGGATGTCGATCGGCACCATGCCCAGCATCACGCCGCTGATGCCGCCGATCGTGAAGGTGACGATGAAGGCGAGCGCGAACAGCATCGCCGTCGATTTCGTATGGATCTTGCCGAAGTAGAGGGTCCCCAGCCAGGAGAAGATCTTGATCCCGGTCGGCACGGCGATCAGAAGCGTGGTGATCATCATCGGCACCCGCAGCCAGCTGAACATGCCGGCGACGAACATGTGGTGGGCCCAGACCGTGTAGCTGAGCACGACGATCCCGATCAGCGCCAGCGCCATCAGCCGGTAGCCGAAGATCGGCTTGCGGGCATGGGTCGAGATGACCTCGGAGATGATCCCGAAGCCGGGCAGCATCATGATGTAGACGGCCGGGTGCGAGTAGAACCAGAAGATGTGCTGGTAGCTGACCACGTCGCCACCGCCGGCGAACTGGAAGAAGTTGGTGTGCAGGGCGCGGTCGAAGAGAACCATGAACTGGACGCCGGCGATGAAGGGCGTCGCCGCGACGACCAGCAGCGAGGTCGAGAGGTTGGCCCAGACGAGCAGCGGCATGCGCCAGAAGGTCATCCCGGGCGCCCGCATCGTGATGATCGTGACCAGGAAGTTGAGCGCGGTGGCGATCGAGGAGGCGCCGGCGAACTGGACGCCGAGGTTGAAGAACGACTGGCCGAGCGGCGCCCCGGTCGAGAGCGGCGCGTAGCCGGTCCAGCCGGCGTCGAAGGCGCCGCCGGGAGCCAGGAAGCTGCCGATGAAGAGCAGGCCCGCCAGCGGCAGCATCCAGAAGCTGAGCGCGTTGAGGCGCGGGAAGGCCATGTCCGGCGCGCCGATCATCAGCGGCAGCACGTAGTTGGCGATGCCGGCGAACACCGGGATGACGAAGACGAAGATCATCAGCACTGCGTGGGTCGAGAAGAGACTGTTGAAGGTCGAGGCGTCGACGATCTGGGTGCCGGGGCGGGCCAGCTCGGCGCGGATCAGCATCGCCATCAGGCCACCCACGAAGAAGAAGAAGAAGGTGGTGCACATGTACTGGATGCCGATCACCTTGTGATCGGTGTTGAAGCGGAAGTAGTCCTTCCAGCTGGTGGCCCCGTGCTGGGAGTGGTCCTCGGGGATCGTCGGCATGCCGACCGCCCAGCGCAGCCAGTAGTCGAAGCAGCCGAAGCCGAGCAGGAAGCCGAGCGGGCCGGTGATCAGCGGCACGACCACCTGCGGGTAGCCGGTCTGTTCGGTCTGGTAGGCGGGCAGGCCGGAGGCCTTGCGCAGCGCGACGACGAGTGCGAAGCCGAAGGCGGCGCCGAGGATCGCGCCCAGCGCGCCTCGAATCCATCCCGGTCGCTTGATCGCAGCGGTCATCGGCAGTCCTCCATTATGCCCCTCCGGCGCCCAGCGGCACCGGGTTCGTTTCGGTGTCCTCGAGGATCGATTCTTTGTAGGGCTGCGGCACCTTTTCCTTGAGGCCCGCGACCCATTTACGGAAGTCGGCCGGCGCTTCGACCACGACCTTGGCCCGCATCGAGGCATGGCCGAAGCCGCAGAGCTCGGTGCAGATCAGTTCGTAGGTGCCGAGCTTGTCCGGAGTGACGATCGCCGTCGTCGTGATCCCGGGCACGTTGTCCTTCTTGATCCGCCACTGGGGGACCCAGAAGGAGTGGATCACGTCCTGGGAGTGCATCTTGAACTTGATCTGGCGATCGAGCGGCACGTGCAGATCGCCCTGGGACCAGACGTCGCCCCTGCCCGGATAGCCGAAGCTCCAGGCGTACTGCTGCGAGAATACGTCGACCGTCATCGGGTTGGCGGCTTCCTTTTCAATGTCGTTGAGGACCGACCAGCTGTAGCCGGCGCCGAAGAGCACGATGATCGTCGGGATCACGGTCCAGGCGACCTCGAGCCGCGTGTTGCCGTGGATCGGCTCGCCGTCGGACTCGTCGCCGGGCTTGGCGCGGAATTTCCACAGCGCGTAGAAGAGCATCACGACGACCAGCGAGAAGACGAACGAGGAGAGCACGATCATCACGTTGAGCAGGTCGTCGATCTTGGGCGCAGCGGTCGAGGCCTCCTGGCCGTCCCAGTTGATCGAGAGCATCACGGCGGAGATCGCCGCGGTCATCGCGACGACGACGGCGAGCATCTTGGCTATGGGGAGGCGGCCCATCATCGGCCGGGCATTCTATGCATCCGGCAGACGGTCAAGGTCCCCGCTCGCGGCGGCGATGACCCCGCGGGCGACGCCCTCCCAGCTCCAGAGCCGCCGCGCGGTCTCGACCAGCGCCGACCGGGCGCGCGCGCGTTCGACCTCGGACAGCGAGAGCCACCCGTTGAGCCGCCCTGCGATCGCCTCGACCGCCCCCTCTTCGACCGGAAACGACGTCAGCCGACCGATCTCAGTGGGCAGCGCCGCCTGCAGCTGCCGCGACACCTCGAGCATCCCGGAGTGCCCGGCCGAGACCGGCAGCACGCCACAGGCCGCCGCCTCCGCGGCAACCATTCCGAACGCCTCCGGGAACGTGCTCGGCATCACCAATGCCTCGGCCCCGGGCAGCAGCTCCGCCACCTCGTCGTGCTCGAGCCGGCCGATGAGCTCGACTGAGCCAGCCGCTGCCCTGGCGGCCTCGCTGTAGCCCTGGGGCGGATCGGCCAGGAACTCCGAGAGGATCGGCAGGGGTCGCTCCTCCCCACCCTCCGCCCCCCAGCCTTCAGCGACTATCCCGCGCGCCCGCTCGAGGTCTCCCTCCGCCAGGGCCCCAGCAAGCCCTCGAAGCGCCGCCTCGTACTCCCCGAACCCCACCACTTCCAGCCTTGCCTCCGGGTGCTCGGCCATGACCAAGGGCCACGCTGCCAACAGCAGATCGACTCCCTTCGAGACGATCAGCTTGCCGACGTACACGACCCGGGGAGAAAGGTCCGAAAATCGTGGCCTGAAGCGGTCGGTGTCGACCCCGGGCGGACCGAGCCTGGTCTTCCCCGGGAGGTCAGGGACATTGGGAAGCGCCGTCCAAAGCGATTCTGCGGTGTGGTGGGAACCGACGAGGACGCCCTGCGCGGCGCGCATACCCTCCTCCGCGTAGGGAAGGAAGCGCGGGTGCGGCTTGACGGTGTACTCGAGGGCGGAGCCGTGGATCTTGGCGGCGAAGGGGGCGACGCCGGCCCGAGCCAGGATCGCCGGGCCCATGACGAGGTGGTTGGCCAAGGCCAGGTCGATGCCACCCGCGGATTCGGCGACGGCGCGGACCGCGGCAACGTTGGCATCGATGTAGCGGTCGAGCTCGTCGTCGGTGAGCTCGGGGAAGGCCTTGACCTCGAAGCCCTCGTAGGGGTCCTTGACATAGACGGGGAGCAGGCCGTGAATGTCGGGGTTGTGGATTTGGACGTCGTCGATCTGGACCTTGCGGTCCTGGCAGAGCAGATGGACCTCGTGGCCGAGCTTGGCCAGGGCGCGAGTGAGATTGGCGTTGTAGATGTTGCTGCCCGTGCCGCGCAGCATGTAGCCGTGGAAGAGAAGGATTTTCATATTCCGCCGCCTGCTCCGCTTCGTGTCCGCGGCGGCGGCAATCGCTATATCGCGTCGCTCGCAGGGAATCAGATCGTGATGCTCGCTAATCGGTGCTCCGGAACGTTATTGTCCTGCGCGTGAATCCGAAGCAGCTCTATCGCATGCGCGCCCCGGCATCGGGACGCGAGGCGCTGGCTCACGCCGAGCCGGGCGAGGTCTACCTCGACCGTGAGACCGGCGAGGAGATGGAGCCCGTCGCGGCGGTGCTGCCGCTGGCGCCATCCGCCTCCGCGCTGCCCCGCACGCCGGACAACCTGCGCGCCTGCCGCCGCTGCGACCAGCTGATCGGCCTCGACGTCAGCGACTGTCCTTACTGCGGGCTGCGTCAAGAAGCCCTTTGACCTGAGCGCGATGGGCGTCGGTAGGGCCGCCGCACGCGCCAGTAAGGCTGGGTCGTAAGCCCCCGTCCCAGGTCCGTTGAGGGCCCGCGGCGCAAAACGATAGGAGGCCCGAACCACCCCCCAT
>CAZQET010000447.1:0-2052 GCA_964591825.1 uncultured Conexibacteraceae bacterium | reverse complement strand
GATCGCGGCGACCTGACGCCTGAGCAGTTCAGCGGCCTCGCCGCGATCATGCGCGAGTTCACCGGCGGCTATGCGCGCAGCACGGTGCAGCAGAACTTCGTCCTTCGCTGGGTCCGCGACGAGTCGCTCTACGAGGTCTGGCAGCGGCTGACCGCGCTGGGGCTCGGCGAGGCCGGGCCGCGCGAGGTCAGCGACGTGGTCAGCTGCCCGGGCACGGACAGCTGCAAACTCGGGATCACCAGCTCGATGGGGCTGAACCAGGCGATCAAGGAGCGGGTCGAGGCGATGGACATCGCCGATCCGCTGACCCGCCGCGTCCACATCAAGATGAGCGGCTGCCCGAACGGGTGCAGCCAGCACCACATCGCCAACATCGGCTTCTACGGCGCCTCGCTGAAAGTCGGCGGCCGCCAGATGCCCGCCTACATCCCGCACGTCGGCGGCAACTACGAGGGCGGTGAGGTCGTCTTCGGCACGCGGCTCAAGTCGCGGCTGCCGGCCAAACGCGTGCCCGAGGCGGTGGAGCGCTGGATCCGCCTCTATGAGGCGGAGCGCGCCGAGGACGAGGAGTTCAACGACTTCGCCGAGCGGATCGGCGCCGGCCGCTTCGAAGAAGAGGTCAAGGATCTGACCCTGCCGGCCGAGTTCAGCCTCGAGACGATGCAGCAGTTCATCGACTGGAACCGCTCCAGCCCCTACAAGGTGGAGCGAGGCGAGCATCCATATCTGATTCCTTGCGAGGCGAACGCAACGAATGCTTGGTTCTTCGATGAAGCCGCCCCCTGCCACACTTCCAGGTTCCGTGCCGACCGCAACGGACATAGACCACGAGGCCGTCGCCGCGGACCTCGAGGGCCGCTCCGCGCAGGACGCGCTGGAGTGGCTGTTCGACGCCTTCGGCGAGAGTCACTACATCGCCTGCTCGTTCCAGAAAACGAGCTCGGTGACCACCCATATGGCCACCCAGATCAATCCCGAGGCGCGCTTCTTCTACCTCGACACCGACGTCCTCTTCCCCGAGACCTACGAAACTCGCGACCGGCTGGCCGAGCACCTGGGGGTCGAGTTCGATCGCTTCCACAACCTCACCCTGGAAGAACAGGCCGAGCAGCACGGCGATGAGTTGTGGAAGCGTGATCCCGACTCCTGCTGTGGATTGCGCAAGGTCGAGCCGATGCGGCGTGCCCTCTCTTCCGTAGACTCCTGGGTCGCCGGCGTCCGCCGCGAGGACTCGGCCAACCGGGCCAAGACCCCGAAGTTCGGCTGGGACAAGCGCTTTGAGCTGTGGAAGCTCAACCCCCTCGCGGACTGGACCGAGCGCGACGTCTGGAACTACATCCGTGAGCACCACCTCCCGTACAACCCGCTTCACGATCACGGCTACCCGTCGATCGGCTGCACCCACTGCACGCAGCCGGTCGGGCCGGGCGGCTCGCCGCGCGACGGCCGCTGGGTCGGTGTCGCCAAAACCGAGTGCGGGATCAACTAGACCTCCTGGCGCCGCGGCAATCCACTTCGAATCCCCCTTCCCCTACCCCGATTGGTGAGAGACCGATGACCGAGACTGCAACTGAGCTTTCCCTGACCCTTTCCGAGCGTCACACCGCCGACTTCGAGATGATCGGCAACGGCGGCTTCGCGCCGCTGACCGGCTTCCAGGGGTCCGCCGACTGGGAGCGCGTCTGCTCCGAGATGCGGACCGTCGACGGCGACTACTGGCCGATCCCGATCACCCTGGCGACCGAGCTCGAGTGCGAGGTCGGCGACGTCGTCGAGCTGCGCAGCGACGAGGGCAAGCAGCTGGGTCGGATCACGGTCGAGGAGATCTGGGAGCGCGACGTCAAGCGCGAGGCCGAGCAGGTCTACGGGACCACCGACGAGGCCCACCCGGGCGTCGCGGCGATCTACGAGGAGGGCAACCGGATGATCGCCGGCCCGATCGAGGTCGACGCGCTGCCCGACCACGAGGAAGCCTTCATGCGCCGCTACAAGACGCCGGCCGAGCACAAGGCGGACTTCGAGGCGCGCGGCTGGAAGAAGATCGTCGCCTTC
>CAZQET010000446.1:0-11075 GCA_964591825.1 uncultured Conexibacteraceae bacterium | reverse complement strand
CGTGCGCGCGCACGAGCCCGGCGAGGTGCTGCTCTCCTGCCTGTACGAGACCCGCTTCGGCATCGCTCGCAAGGACCTCGTCGAGTGGGCGCGCAACCGCTTCGAGCCGGAGGTCGAGGTCACCCACATCCCGGTGCGGATCGAAGAGGACGCGATCCGCTGGGACGTCAACCACAAGCTCGTGGTCGCCACGCAAACGGTCGCCGCGCCGGATCTCGTCGCTCGCCTCAAGGGCGATGCCGCCACGCAGCCGCACCGCTACACGATCATCTGCCCGCGCGCCGAAGACGTGACCGAGCCGGAGATCGTGCGCGATCTCGCCTCAACCCTGGCCGAGCTCTACCGCGCCGATATCGACGCCACCGGTCAGCCGATGAGCCCCGACCCATTCCACGCCGTGCAGAACGCGATCGAGCACTATCGCGTCGACGAGGTGCTGATCTCGACCTTCGCCGGTGAGAGCTCGCGTTGGCTCGAGGACGACCTGATCGGCCGCGTGCGTGAGATCACCGAGAAGCCGGTCGAGCACCTGGAGGTCGGCCGTCCGGCCGCAGCCGTCGCAGCCGCCGTCGCAGAGGGAGGGGAGAGCTAAAAGCCATGGAGAGCGCAACCGTCGCGCTGGGGCACGGCCACGAGGAGCACCACGGGCCGCCCGAGGCCAACCAGAGTTCGCGGATCGACCGCCAGACGCTCGGCATCCTGCTCTTCATCGTCTCCGAGGTGATGCTCTTTGGGGCGTTCTTCGCCTCCTACTTCTTCCTGCGCGTGGTCGTCCATCCCTCGACCTGGCCGCCGGAACCGTACAAACTGCCGGTCGCCGTCGCTGGCGTCAACACGGCGATCCTGGTCTCCTCGAGCTTCACCATCCACTACGCCCTGGAGTCGATCCGGCGCGGCAATCGCGCCGGCCTCAAGCTCGGCCTGGTGCTGACCTGGATGCTCGGCGCCACCTTCCTCTTCATCCAGGTCAACGAGTACGTGCACCTCGGCTTCAGCGCCCGCGACCTCGGCTTCGGCTCGATCTTCTACAGCCTCACCGGCCTGCACGGCGCCCACGTCTTCGTCGGCCTCTGCCTGCTCAGCTTCGCCACGATCCGCGCCTTCCGTGGCCATTTCGGCCCGGAGGCCAAGGACCATCTGGGCGTCGAGGTTCCCGGCATCTACTGGCACTTTGTCGACGTGATGTGGATCATCGTCTACACAACCGTCTACATCCTCTGAGACGGCTGCAAATCGGCGCCTGGCTACGTCCTCGGTCGCTCGCGTGCAGAAGCACGCCACGCTCCCTGCGTCCTCGCCAGGCTTGATTTTCGCCGTCTCACCCACCCCGGATCTGGTCTGCTTGGTTCTCGTGAACCGTCAGGCTGAGCTGAAGAGCTTGTCTTTCGTGGCCGTCGTGAGTTCGATGAACCTGGGGGCTTGATTTTCACCGCCTCAGGGTAAAAATCCGTGTATGCACAATCCGCTGAGGTCGGAGGCCGACGCGTTCAAGTGGGTTGTCGTGATCGGGATCGGCGCGGCTTCGATCATCGGGTTGACGCTTTTGACGCGGCCGGTGATCGGGGTCGTCTGGGCTGCGCTTCTGATCGGCTTTGGGATCGGGATCGGATATCGAAGCGCGCGGGGGGCGTTGCCGCGCAGCGTCGAGCTGACGAGGGGCGGCGATGGCAGGCACAGGCTGCTGGTGGTGGCCAACGAGACCGTTGAGGGTGAGGCGCTGCTGGAGGAGATCCGTCGGCGCTGCCTGGGCCGGCAGTGCGAGATCCTCGTCGTTACGCCGGCGCTCGTCGCCTCGCGCGCCTCGCACTGGACCTCTGACGTAGATGAAGCGATCGAGTTGGCGCGGCAGCGAATGGAGCTCTCGCTGATTGCGATCAAGGAACAGGGGCTGAGGGCGAAGGGCGAGATCGGCGATTCCCATCCCAACGTCGCGATCGAGGACGCGCTGCGCGTCTTTCCGGCCGACGAGATCCTGATCTCGACCCACCCGCCGGAGCGCTCGCGCTGGCTCGAGCACGGCGTCGTCGAGCGGGCGCGCGCAGAGATCGACCTGCCGATCACGCACGTGGTCGTCGACCTCAGCGCTGAGCGGGCAATCTCGTGATGTCGCTGAATTTTTTCAATTTCGTGCGCCACATGTAACTTTCTGTCTTCTACGATCTGCCATCATGGAGCTGATGACAGAGCGCTGGACCGAGGAGCGGTTGGACGACCTGAAGGGCCAGGTCGAGCGACTGGAGCAACGTACCGACAGGGGATTCCGCGAGCTACGCGGCGAGATGGACCGTCGGTTCGATCGGGCCGAAACGGGAATCGAAAAGCGCTTCGATGCGGTCGATCAGCGCTTCAACGCGGTTGATCGGCGCTTCGATGCGGTCGATCAGCGCCTCGACGCTCTCGACGGTCGCCTCTACGCGATGCACCGCATGCTGTTTCTTTTCTTGGGGTCGATGGTCATCGCGACACTGAGCCTGGTGGGGACGCTGATCGCAGTTCAGCTCTGAGCGGCGATTGCGGGCGTCTGCTCCTCGCGCACGCCAGGCGTCTGCGGCTCCACCGCCGTTTCACGTGGGGTGAGCCGTCCAGCTGTCGCCACCGTCCAGAGCATCGCCAGCCAGGTTGCCGTAGCCAGCGCGACGTGGACCCAGACGAGCTCGCCGGGAAGCTTGAGGAACCACTGGAGGCCGCCTACGACCCCCTGGAGGGCAAGCAGCCCGATCACCGCGGTGAGCGGCTTCAGCGCTCTCCTGTCGCCTCCAGGGCGCCGCAGCAGGAACCAGACGGCGATCGCGGAGAAGCCGAACAGGGCGGCGATTGCCGAATGGCGCTGGACCACCCATTCGAGGGTGCCGGTTCCCTCGAAGGTGAAGCGGCGGACGAGCTGCCCGGCGTGTGCGCCGGCGTGGGGGCCGGAGGCGGTGGCGACGGTGCCGGCGGCGATCGTCAGCTGGCCGAGCGGGATCAGGGCGCGCACCGCCCAGACGCCGAGGCGGTCGTCGGAGCGGCGGCGCTCCCAGGGCTCGTAACGCGAGCACCAGGCGAGGGCGAAGGCGGCGTCGAGCAGCAGCATCGAGAGGATGAAGTGGCTCATCACCAGTCCCGGCGCCAGGTGGTACCTGACCACGAGGCCCCCGAGGATCGCCTGCCCGATCACGCCCAGGGGCAGCAGGGCCCCGAACAGGGCAAGGTGGCCGCGGAATGGCTTGCGGAACCAGGCGAGGATGCTGGCGGCGATCACGGCGAGGCCGACGAAGCCGGTCAGCACCCTGTTGCCGAACTCGATCACCGCGTGGGTGTTGAGCGGCGGCACCGTCTGGCCGTAGCACTTGGGCCAGTCGGGGCAGCCGAGGCCCGAGCCGGTCAGGCGTACGCCGGCGCCGGTGAGCACGATCAGCGAGAGCGCCCCGAGGGCGACGAGGGTGACCTTGGAGTAGAGCTGCGGCGAGATGCTGAGGCGGGCGCGCATCGAGTGCCTCAGGATGATGCCAGCGGCCGTGCCTCGGCTTGGCCTCAGCCGCCGTGGCCGGCGGAGGACGGCTTCGCTGCGGGGCCGCCGCCCTTGCCGCCGCCGGAGATCGAGTCGAGCAGATACTGGACCAGATCTTCGATTTCTTTCGAGGAGAGGGACTGGCCGAAGGTCTGGGGCATCACGTTGGGCGGATAGCCCTTGGCGATCGAGGCGTTCGGGTCGACGATCGATTCTTCGACCATCTTGGCGTTCTGGCCCGGCAGGACTTCGTCGAGGTTGGGACCGGTGACGCCGCCGGATTCGGCGGCGGCGAGCGTGTGGCAGGTGCCGCAGCCGTTGTTGGCGAAGACTTGGGCGCCGGGCCCACCGGGAACCTTGGGTGGTGCCGCGCCGGGCACGCCGGCCCACATGCCGACGTAGGCGGCGACGTCGTCGAGGTCTTGGCCGGTGACCACGTCGGCCGGCATCGAGACGGCCGGGTCGCCGTTGCTCGGGCGCGGGTACTCGACTTGGGCCTTGACTATGCCTTCGATCGTTTCGCCGCCCTCGCCGGCCGAGCGCGCGGAGGAGAAGGCGTCGTCGAGGTTGGGCCCGACCTGCGCGGTCGTCCCGGCCTGCGACAGCGTGTGGCAGACGCCGCACTTTTGGCGGAAGAGCACGCGGCCATGTTCGGGGTCGGCGTTGGTCGTGCCGCAGCCCGAGGCGGACAGGACGACCGCCGCGAGAGCGGCGAGCGCGAGCAGCAGGCGTGTGGGGTGGGCGAGGTCGGACATGCGGCGCGAAGCGCGCCGGAGTCTATATGTCCGGCCCGGCCGAAAGCCGGCTTGCCCGGGCACGGCCTGGGGTAGGCTTGAGGCGATCCTCACTAACTCGCGAGCAGGAGAGGAGACGGCGGATGCAGGTACGGGATGGCATGTCCGAGGTGGTCCTGACGGTGGGGCCCGGCCATACGCTGCGCGAGGCCGCGGCGATGATGGCCGAGAAGCGAATCGGGGCGGCGCTCGTCTCCGAGGACGACACTCAGGTGCCGCACATAATCACCGAGCGGGACATCCTGCTCTCGCTGGGGGCCGGCGAGGACCCCGACGCCGAGCGTGTGGCGAGCCACATGAGCGACAGCGTCATCGCCGCCTCGCCGGAATGGAGCCTCGAGCGCGCCGCCGCGGAGATGTCGCGCCGCGGCATTCGTCATCTGGTCGTCTACGACGGCCCCGAGCTCGTCGGCGTCCTCTCGATGCGCGACATAGTCCGTGTCTGGACCACCGATGGCGCAACATCCGGAATGACCCCCGGCTAAATAGGGATTGGCAGAAATCCGCGTGGGGCAAGGCGCGCGGGTTTGTTGTCCCTTCCTAGGAGCGGGGGGTGGAAATTGCTTCCACTGGGAGGACGGCGCCGCGGACGTGCTGCCTGCGGGGGAGGCGGTAGTAGCTGCGGATCGCGTCGCGGATCATGGTGCGGAGGGCGAAGAGGGCGATGACGCCGCCGATGATCGAGAAGATCCAGCCCCGCACCATGAAGCCCTCGGCGAAGATGCCGCAGACGGTCAGCGCCAGGGCGAAGGCGAAGACCGCGGGGGCCCAGGACGACGTCGGCCGGTAGACGACCTCGCCGGGCTCAGGAACGTGCCGGTGCTCGGCCATCAGGACGCGATGTACAGCATCGCCGCCACGAAGCAGAGGGCGAAGACGGCGGCGGCGATGCCGCCGGCTACCAGGCCGGCGCTCATGTTCGCTCGTGCGGTCTCGCGATCCATCGCCGGGATTTTTACCCGATCAGCCGGTCGAGCGGCATCGAGACGAAGAGCAGCGCCAGGTAGACGAGCGAGTAGAGGTAGGTGCGCAGAGCCCAGCGCCGGTCGCCGCTGCGCAGGAGGCGCACGGCGCAGTAGATGAAGCCGGCGCCGAGGGTCATCGAGACGATCAGGTACTCGACGTTGAAGCCGCCGGCACAGAAGGGCAGCTGGGTCACGGCGTAGAGCAGGATCGTGTAGAGCAGGATCTGGCGCCGGGTCTCCTCGGGGCCGCGAACCACCGGCAGCATCGGGATGCCCGCCTTCGCGTACTCCTCCTTCATCAGTAGCGAGAGCGCCCAGAAGTGGGGCGGAGTCCAGAAGAAGACGATCGCGAAGAGGAAGAGGGCGGTGCCGCTGAGACCGCCGGTGACGGCTGCCCAGGCGACCAGTGGTGGCACGGCGCCGGCGGCTCCGCCGATGACGATGTTCTGCGGGGTCGAGCGCTTCAGCCAGAGCGTGTAGACGAAGACGTAGCCGAAGAGACCGGAGATCGAGAGGGCGGCGGCCAGCGGGTTGACCATCAGCGCCAGCAGGGCGAAGGAAGCGCAGCCGAGCAGGGCGCCGAAGCCGATCGCAGCGCCGGCCGAGACGCGTCCGCTCGCCACCGGGCGGTCGCTGGTGCGGGCCATGATCCGGTCGATGTCGCGGTCGACGGCGTGGTTGATTGCGCCGGCGCCGCCGGCCGAGAGGGCGCCGCCCAGGCAGGTGAGGAGGACGAGTCCGATCGAGGGGTCGCCCGCGACGTACATCGTCGTGATCGTGGTCAGCAGCAGCAGCGACTGCACCTTGGGCTTGGTCAGCGTGACGTAGTCGCGCAGGACCTGGGGTACAGCCGTGCGCTGCGCGACAACAGCCGTCTCAGCGCCGCTCACGGTTGTCAGGCTACCGGCTGCGCCTCGCGCGCCTCTTCGGCGCGGCGGGTGCGATGGGCGATCGCGACCCTGATGTCGCGCATCGGGCGGTCGCTGCGCACGTCGGGCAGCACGTCGAAGTTGTGCGGCTCCGGCGGCGAGAGCGTGAACCACTCGAGCGAGTCGCCGCCCCAGTGGTCGTGCCCGGCGCGGGCGCCGCCCGTGCGACTGACGATCGCGTTGGCGATCGTGAGGATGATCCCGATCGCCAGCACGAAGGCGCCGATCGTCGAGATCAGATTCTCGGTGCCGACCCCCGTGCCGCTGAAGAACTTGTAGGCGTCGGCGACCTGGTCGTGGTCGCTGCCGGCGATGAAGAGCGGCACGAAGGTGATCAGCAGGCCGATGCCCATCGTCCAGAAGGAGAAGCGGGCGAGGGTCTCGCCCATCGTCCGCCCGGTCAGCTTCGGGAACCAGTAGTGGAGGGCCGCGAAGCCGCCGAAGACGGCGCCGCCGACCAGCGCGAAATGGGTGGAGGCGGTGGCGTCGACGGTGTTGTGCAGGCGCCAGGCGACGGCGACCATCGAGTGGCAGATCTCGGCGGCGAGGCCGATCGAGATCGCCGAGATCGCGCCGACGGCGAAGAGCAGCGGCGCCCGCATCTGCAGGGTGCCGCCGACCATCGTCGCGATCAGGTTGAAGACGACCAGGCCGAAGGGCACGATCAGCGCCAGCGACATGATCATCGCGAAGTACATCCAGCCGATCCCGATTGGCGCGGTGAGCATGTTCTGCATCCAAGCCAGGGTGCCGATCACGGCGATCGCGACCAGCGAGCCGATCGTCGCGTTGCGATTGAAGAGCGGCTTGCGAGCGAAGACGGGGACGATCTCGGCGATCGCCGCCAGGGCGGTGATCAGGATCAGCATGTAGGCGCCGGTGAAGAAGATCCAGCTGAGGTGCTCCCAGAGCAGCGGCGCGCCGCCCGAGCCATCGGCGAAGAAGATGCCGTCGAAGTTGCGATCGATCATCAGCATCGTGATCGCGGCCAGCATCACCGGACCGATGACGAGCATCAACCAGGAGCAGATCGCCGCCGCCCAGGCGAAGGGCGGCATTCGCCGCCAGGCCATGCCCGGCGCGCGCATGCGGCGCAGCGTCGCCACCAGGTTGATCGCGATCAGCACGAAGCCGAGGGTGGCGAGCCCGTTGGCGGCGGCCCAGGCGTCGACGCCGTTGTTGGGCAGGAAGGCGAGCTCCGAGAGCGGCGCCAACGGGTTGACGCCGGCCTCGCTGGGCGTGAAGAGGAAGCCCGAGTAGAGCACGGTGGCGCCCGCCAGGTAGAGCCACATGCCGACCTGTCCGACCCGCGGCAGCGCCGTGCCGCGGGCGCCGATCTGCAACGGCGCCAGGTAGTAGAAGAGGCCGAGCGCCAGCGGACTCGCGAAGAGGAAGATCGCCGTCGCCCCGTAGAGGGAGAGCATGCGGTTGAAGATGACCGGTGTCAGCAGCGTGTTTTCCGGCACCGCCAACTGCAGTCGCATCAGCACGAACTCGACCATGGCGATGAAGAGGAAGCCGAGCGAGGCGGTGATCATCACCCGGCCGACATCCTTGTGATCGGCGCTGGTGACGATCTCGACCCAGCGCGGACGGCGACCGGGGAAGCCGTCGACGATGACCTCTGGACGAGTGGCGCTCACGGCACTTCACCCCGTTCGATCAGGCCGACGACGCGATCCTGGGCCGCCTGGATCTCGGACTTCTGCTTTTCGACGAAGGCTTCGTAGGCCTGCGGCGAGACGACTTCAACCTCGGTTCGCATTGCCGCATAGGCCTGGCCGGAGAAGGTTGCCGACTGGCCGTCGAAGGTCCCTTCTTCGTCGGCGCGGAAGACGACGTGGTTGGTCTTGCCCGGCACCGCGTCGCGCTTCGGCGCAAGCGAGGACACGTCCCAGGTGTGGATCACGTCGGTCGAGACAAGGTCGAGTTCGACCGTGGTGTCGACCGGCACGACCAGCTTGTAATAGGAGAAGGCTTCGTTCGGGTATTCGTAGCGCCAGAGCCATTGCTGGCCCGTCGCGGTGATCGTCAGCGGCTTCGACTTGGCCGAGGCGAGGCCGGCCGGGCCGGTGGCCGGGGTCTGGCGCGCCTTGTCGGTGTAGATGAAGCTGAGGATCAGGATCACCGCGGCGAAGGCCGTGAGCACGGCGCCGACCCGAAGCTGGGTGCCACGGCCACCCCGCACCTGGCGCGGCTCCGCACCGCGCTCGCTGCGGTAGCGGCGCACGGCGTAGATCAGAGCGCCGTTGATCGCGACGATGACGATCGCCGCGGCGACGAAGCCGATCCAAAGCAGGGTGTCGATCTGGTCGGTGCCAGGAGAATGGGGCGCCAAAGCGCGGCCATTCTAATCACGCGAGTCGGCGCGGCGCGGCGCCCGCCCGGGTCGCGGACCGGCACCTATACTCGCCGACCCTATGCGGAGGCGATCCCGCTCAACTCCGGCGCTGCGCGCTGGGCTGCGCGCCGGGGCCTGGGGCGCGGTCGCCGCGGCGGTTGCCGTGCCGCTGCTGCGCAAGCGCCTGCGGCTGCCGGGGCCGGCGACTATCGGCGCTTCCGCGGCCGGGCCGCTGGCGCTCGCCGTGCTCTATCCACGCTCGCACAAGCGCGACATCGCCCTCTTCGCGATGCAGATGTGGGCCTTCACGATGGTCCACGAGCTGCCCTACGACGACCCCGAGCGCCTGCGGCGGCGCCTGCGCAGCCGCTACCCGATAGTCCTCGACCGGGCGCTCGGTCTCGGCCGGCTGCCCAACGCGCGCCTGCAGCGGGCGCTTGCCCGCCTGCCCCGCGTTGAGGTGCTCAACCGCACCCTGACCTGGGTGCACTGGCTCTGGTTCCTCGAGCCCTACCTGGCGTTGATCTGGATCCTCTTCCGCCACCCGCAACGCTTCCCGCGCTCGGCCCGCCAGATGGCGGCCGTCTTCGACCTCGGCTGCATTGGCTACTTCGCCCTGCCGACGGCGCCGCCCTGGTGGGCCTCCGAGCAGGGCCAGACCGGCGAACCGGTCGAGCGGATCATGGTCGGGGTCGGCGAAGAGACCTGGCGCTCGGCCTGGCCGGCGATGTACGGGGCGCTGGGAGGCAACCCGTGGGCGGCGATGCCCTCGCTTCACTTCGCCACCTCGACCATGGCGGCGATCTCGCTCTCCGAAGCGGGCCGTGCCGAGGGCGCGATGGGCTGGGCATACGCGATCGCGCTCGGCTTCGCGCTCGTCTACCTCGGCGAGCACTACGTGACCGACCTGCTCGCCGGGGCGGGCCTGGTGGCGGGCGTGCGGCGAGGCGAGCCGCTCGCCGAACCGGCGGTTCATGCCGTCACCCGGAGGCTGCGCAGCTTGGAGCGCCTCGCCAGTGGGTAGCTTCCCTTAGGTGTCTCAGGAAGGTCCGGTGAACGGCGGCGATACCGCCGAGCTGCCGATCTTCACGCGTCGGCGGCTGATCCAGACGTCCGTCCTCGTCGTCGCGCTGCTGGTCGGCATCTACTTTCTCTTCCCGAAGCTGGTCGGGCTGGGCAACGCCCTGGGCAAGCTCGACGACGCCGATCCGGTCTGGATCGCGGTGGCGATCGGCTTCAACCTGCTCGCCTTCGTCACCTACATCGCACTCTTCAAGGCGGTGGTCGGCGGCAGGGCGCTGCGGCTCACCTGGGTCGAGACCTACGAGATCAACATGGCGGGCCTGGCGGCGAGCCTGATCTTCTCAGCGGCTGGGGCGGGGGGGATCGTGCTCACCTGGTGGGCGCTGCGCAAGGCCGGCATGCGCCGTCACGAGGTCGCGCGCCGCATGGTCGCCTTCCTCACGCTGCACTACGCCTTCTACCCGCTGGCGCTGATCCTCTTCGGGGTGCTGTTGCGCACGGGCCTGATGAACGGCAAGGCCTCGGTCGAGCTGACGATCATCCCGGCCGGGGTCGCGGGCCTGCTGCTGGCGCTCGGCCTGCTGCTGGCGCTGATCCCGCCGGATCTCGGGCGGCGGGTGGGGCGCTTCGTGCATGGTGAGCGGGGGCGCGAGATCGCCAACAACATCGCCAAGGTCCCGGCCACCTTCGCCGAGGGCTTTCGCTTCGCGCTCAGCCTCTTCGCCCATCCGTCGCAGGGAGGACTGGCCGTAATCGGAGCCGCCGGCTACTGGGCGGCCAACGTCGGCATCCTCTGGGCCTCGTTCCACGCCTTCGGCGTGCACGTGCCGCTCGCCGTCGTCGTCCAGGGCTTCTTCCTCGGCATGGTGGCCAACCTGATCCCCTTCGCGCCGGCTGGAGTGGGGGCGGTCGACGCCGGCATGATCGGCGCCTTCGTCCTCTTCGGCATTCCCGAGACGACGGTCTTCCCGGCAATCCTGATCTACCGCCTGATCGCCTTCTGGATGCCGATTCCGTTCGGCGTCACGGCCTTCTTCCAGCTGCGCAAGACCGTCGGTCGCTGGGAAAGCGAGGGCCTGCCAATCGACCGGAGCGCTACTATAAAAAGTAAAGTATTGGCGCCCTCAATAGACTCGGAGCAGGCATGACGGAGACCAAGAAGGTCGAGAACGTGATCATCGTCGGCGGCGGACCCGCCGGCTACACGGCGGCGCTCTACACCGCGCGGGCCAACCTTGAGCCGCTCGTCTTCGAGGGCTTCCAGTGGGGCGGTCAGCTGCAGAACACGACCGACGTCGAGAACTACCCCGGCTACCCCGAGGGGATCATGGGGCCGGAGATGATGAACCAGTTCCGCGCTCAGGCGGAGCGCTTCGGCACGCGCTTCGTCACCGACGACGTCGATCGGGTCGAGCTCTCTGACGGCGGCGTGCAGAAGGTCTACCTCGGCGACGAGGAGCACCTGGCCAAGACCGTGATCCTGGCGATGGGGGCCGAGCCGCGGCGGCTCGGCATCCCCGGCGAGCTCGAGCTGAG
>CAZQET010000445.1:0-8470 GCA_964591825.1 uncultured Conexibacteraceae bacterium | reverse complement strand
AGCAGGGTGACGAACAGCCACTGCGACCAGCGATACTGACCCTGGTCGGAGCTGTAGAAGACCCGCCCGTAGTCGAAGGAATAGCCGAGTCGCTTCATCTGGGCGAGCATCCGCTCGCCGCTCTGCACGACCCAATCGGCGGGCCGCACGCCGCGCTCGATCGCCGCCATCTCCGCCGGCAGGCCGAAGGCGTCGAACCCGAAGCCGAGCAGGACGGCGTCACCGCGAGCACGGCGGAAGCGAGCGTAGGCGTCGCCGATCGAGTAGTCGCGGACGTGGCCCATGTGCAGTTTGCCTGAGGTGAAGGGGCTCGAGGGCTTGATGTAGATCGAGCGGACGCCCTCGCGCGCCGGCGGCGTGGCGAAGGCGTCGCGGGCCTCCCAGGCAGCCTGGCGCTCGCCCTCGACCGCGGCCGCGTCGTATCTGGTTTTGCTCGTGCTCATGGCTTTTTCTGCCTCCCCATTGACCCTACTCCCGCGGCGCGCGAGAATATTTGACCATTGAAGAGAAGGTGGTTATGGTCGTTACAAACGTCTACACTGATAGATGCAACGCTTGTTCTCGGACTGCTGACGCGAGAACGAGGGCAGGCAGACCCGAAGAGGGAGGTCCCAAGATGGAGGGTAGAGAACTCGCCGCGGTCCTCGACGGTCGGCTAGATGAGCGATTCGTCGATCAGGTGGTCGGGGCGGCGGCTGATGCCCCAGACGGAGACGAGGTGCACGACGCGGTCATGCGGGTCGTCGAGTTTGCCGAGCAGGATCCGGCGGGCACCAGGGAAGCGCTCTGGGCACTGCGCAGCAACACGAGCGCACTCGAAGGTCTGGAGAACGGGCTGGGGCTCGCACCGGACCGCGCCACGCTGGCGCTGGGCGGGGCGATCCAGCTCGTCAGCTCCGAGCTGGCCTCGGCCGAGCCGGACCTGCGGGGACGCATGCCGGAGCTGATGCGCTGGCTGGGGGGCAGCTGGTAGGAGCGCTCAGGCGGGCTTGCGGCCCGCAACGAAGACCTCGAACTGGCTGTCCTTCGGCGGTCGTGGCTTGCCATTGCCTCGGAAGACGCCGGTCAGCTCCATCCCCACCGAGGCGTAGATCTCAGTCAGCTCGTCGACCGAGTAGAGGCGCTGGCGGAAGGGGATCGGGTCGACGCCCTCGAAAGGCTCGCCGACCACGATCGGCATCGTCGAGCCTTCTAAGTGGCGGCTGCGCGGCTCCCAGCGGTGGTCGATCAGTTCGACCATCCTCTCCCCCGCGATCCAGGTCCTCTGCGGCAGGTGCGTTTCGGCGTAGAGCACGTTGGGCAGCTGCAGCAGGTTGCTGCCGCCCGGCTTCAGCGCCGCGGCGATCACCTCGAAGGTGCGGTGGTTGTCTTCCTCGGTCTCGAAGTAGCCGATCGCGCCGTCGTTGAGGTTGAGGACAACGTCGAACTCGGCCTCGAAGGCGAGCTCGCGCAGGTCCCGTTCCTCGAACGAGACGTTCTCGACCGACTTGTTCTCGGCTTCCCCTACCGCGATTTCGATCAGGTCCGGCTCGATGTCGACGCCGACCACGTCAAAGCCACGGCTGGCGAGCTCAACCGAGTGAGGGCCGAAGCCGCAGGCCAGGTCAAGGATGCGCGCGCCCTCGGGCGGGCGCAGCATCGCCAGCACGCGATCGATTTCCATGCCCGTCTGGTCGGTCCATGGCCGAGCGACCGTGTGCGACACGGAGAACGCCGAGCGGTACCAGTCCTGCGGTACCTCCACTGCCGCTGCCTCTCCCATTGCTCAGGGATCTTAGCGACATGAGGAACCGAGCGGTACCGAAAAATGCCCGCCTCAGGCGAAGGTCCAGAGCTTATTGCCGAGGAAGTTGAACGGCATCGCGACGGCGACCGCGATCGCCTGCGCGGAGAGGTCGCCGAGCGAGGTGCCGACGACCAGCGCCTCGAGCACGGCGAGGTTGATCAGCAGGGCGGCGGCGCTGACGGCGAAGAAGCGCGCCGCCTGGAAGCCGGCGTGGCCGTGGCCGGCGGCAAAGGTCCAGTGACGATTCCAGAAGAAATTGCTGGAGACGGCGACGCAGAAGGCCCCGACCGCCGCGATCGTGTGCTGGACGCCGAGGTTGTCGCTGAGCAGGGCGAAGACGGCGAGGTTGACGACGTAGCCCGAGCCCCCGACCAGGCCGAACTTGAGCAACTGCCACCAGCTCGCCGGGCGGCGGGCGGCGGCGCCGATGCGGTAGGCGAATTCGCTGGCGCTCATCGTTCCCTCCCTATACCCCGCGGCACGGCCGTTCCCTCGCCGTCGAGCACGACCGCGTTGAAGCCGAAGCCGGTGTGGATGCGCTTGAGCACATAGAAGGGGAGGTCGCGGGCGCGAGCGGCCCGGTAACGGGTCAAGGTGAGGCGCTCGAACCTTACTCGTGCGAAGGGGCGGAACGGCCGCGGCACGCCCCTGACCGCGGCTCCACGCTGAGACTTGCTGATCACGTCGATCTCCCGCAACACGTGGCCGCCGCTGTAGGTGCGCAGGGCGCGGTCGTGCAGGTACCAGCGGATCGGATCAGCGGCGAGCTTCCAGCTGACGATCGCGCGCGGCGCCGTGGCCGAGCCGAGCGCGCGGGTGATCGCGCGGAAGTCAGGGCGCTGCAGGTTGGGGGTTTCGGTGACGTGCACCCCGAAGGCGATCCAGTATGCGCAGAGCACCGCCGCGAGGAGCAGGCCGAGGCGCCGGGCGCGATCGGCGCCGAAGCCGATCGCGGCGGCGATCGCGAACGGAACCAGGGCCGGCAGCAGATTGCGCTCGACCACGTAGTCCTTGCCGAGCAGCGCGGCGAGCAGGGTGAGGACGCCGAATCCGAGCCCGAGGACGATGCCGATCAGGGCGCCGCGGCGCTCGCGGCGGGTGCCGAGGAGGGCGGCGATCAACCAGGCGGCGGCGATCAGGACCACCGGCAGGAGCGCGTAGTGGACCCGCGGCGGCTCGGCGATCACGTGGCCCGTTTCGCCGATCAGGAAGCTGACCCCGGACTGGAAGAAGCGCGAGGAGAGCGGGCTTTCCCCGATCCAGTCGATGTGGGCAGGATTGATCTGCGCGACGATGAGCGGCAGCAGGGCGAGGCCGGCGGCGACGGGCAGGGCGAGCGAGGCGAGAACGTCGCCGCGGCGGCCGCGCAGGGCGACCAGCAGCCAGAGCGCCTCGATCGCGATCGCGAAGACGGCGAAGTAGTGGCTGAGGAGGGCGAGCGCGGAGGCGAGTCCCCAGAGGGCCAGGTCGGCGCCGCGGTGCGTACGCAGGGCGCGGACGAAGAAGAGCAGCGCGAGCGCGCAGAAGAAGACGAGCAGGGCGTAGGAGCGGGCCTCCTGCGAGTACCAGATCAGCATCGGGTTGACGGCGATCAGGGCGGCCGCGATCAGGGCGGTGCGACGGCTCGCCAGCTCGGCGCCGATGCAATAGCCGAGCGGGACGATCGCCGTGCCGAGCAGCGCCGAGAGCGAGCGCAGGCCGGCTTCGTGCGTGCCGAACGCCTTCACCCAGGCCCAGGCGAGGGCGTAGTAGAGCGGCGGGTTGGACTCGCTGCGTTCGACCGCCTGCAGCATGTGGCCAAAGCTGCCGTGGATGACGCGGGCGACGGTGATCACCTCGTCGTGGTGGTAGCTCTGCACGTCGAGGGTCGCGAAGCGCATCGCCGCCCCGAGGGCGAGGAGGATCCCCAGTGCCCAGAGGGCGCCCGCGCGGCTTGGTTCGAGGGTCAAGGCGCGCAGGCGCTCGCCGGCATCGGGCTGCCGGGTCCGAACGAGGGCGGCGCGGCCGCGGCGGAGGAGCCCCAGCGCCGGTCGGGGCGGCGCGAGAGCTGGAAGGCGAGGGTGCCGCCCCGGGCGATGCGGCACCAGGTGGTCCAGGGCCTTGCCGCGGGATGGCCGTTGACGGCGAGCGAGGCGACGTAGGGAGCCGCCGCGGGGGCGAGCGGCACCCGGCGACGGTGCTTGCCCTTGCCGGTGACCTTGGTCGCGCCGGCGGTGATCGTCAGCCGCCTGCGGTGCGGCAGAGCGAGCGAAGCACGCGCGAAGAGTGGGCTGCCGAGGGCCAGCAGGCCGACGCCGGGCACCGCCGGGTAGATGCCGAGCGCGCCGAACACGTACCAGGCGGAGAGCGTGCCGAGGTCGTCGTTGCCTGGATAGCCGTCGGGCGAGGTGTCGTAGAGGCGCAGAGCGCGACGCACCGTGCCCTGGGTCAGGTAAGGGCGGCCCGCCCAGTCGAGCAGCCACGGCGCGCCGAGCGTCGGCTCGTTGCCGAGCAGGGCATGGTCGACGTGGGTGCCGCCCGGGCCGGCGTTGAGCTCGCGCAGGAAGCCACGCAGCCGCTGCGCCGCCTTCATCGGGCCCCCAACTGCGCGGAACAGGCCGGCGGGGTTCTGCGGAACCATCCAGGTGTACTGGTCGGAGTTGCCCTCGACGAAGCCACCGCCGCGCAGGTTGTCGTATTCCGCTGGAAAGGCGCCATTTTCGTAGCGCGGCTCGAGCTTGCCGCTCTGTCGGTCGAGGAGCTTGCGCCAGTTGTCTGAACGCTTCATAAAGCGCTGGTAGACCGCTCTGTCGCCGAGCGAACGGGCGGCGAGCTGGGCGATCGCGAAGTCGTCGATCGCGTACTCGAGCGTGGTTGCGGCCGAGCCCCAGACGGCGTCGGGGCTGCCGTAGATCGAGTTGGCGTTGCGAACGTTCGCGTCGAGGTCATAGGGGACGTAGCCGTGGGCCAGGTAGGGGCCGAGTCCCTGGCGCTCGAGGTATTCGCCGTTGGCGCTGCGGCATTCGCCTTCGGCGCCGCGCAGCATCGCGGCGAGTGCGGCGGCGCGGTCGAAGCCGGTGGCGCCGAAGGCCGCGGCCGAGGCGATCAGCGGGTCGGCTGAGTCGCCGACCATCGTCATGCTCTGGCCGTTGGCGTAGGGCCAGCGGGGTAGGCAGCCACTCTCGGCGGCGTCGGCGAGCAGCGAGTCGACCATCTGGTTGGCGCGGTGAGGGGCGAGGATAGAGAGCAGCTGGATCTGGGTGCGGTAGGTGTCCCAGGCGGAGAAGTCGGCGTACTGGATGCGACCGGTGGCGCGGTGCAGCTGCCCGTCCATGCCGGCGTAGGCACCACCGACGTCGCTGAAGGTGCGCGGGGCCAGACCGGCGTGGTAGAGCGCCGTGTAGAAGGTGTCGATGGCGCGGGGCGGGCCGCCGCTGACACGGATCCGGCCGAGCCAGTGGTTCCAGGCCGCCCCGGCGGAGCGAGCGACGGCACCGAGGCTGAGCCCCGGGTCCTCGGCGGCGAGATTGGCGCGGGCGTCGTCAACGCTGACGAAAGAGACGCCGACCCGGGCGGTGACGACGCGGTCGTGGCGAGTGTCAAACGTCGCGTAGGCACCGGCGTCGGCCGTGGTGCGCGGGTTGGCAGACGGAGAGGAGGTGGCGGTCGCTTCGGTGGCCCCGGGCAGAAGTCGGTTTTCCTGCCAGGCGCCGGAGGCGGCAAACGGGCGCGAGAAGACGGCGGCAATGTAGACGCGGTAGCGGGGGCGCTGGCCGCAGAAGAGTCCGCTGGAGGCGGTGCCGTCGATCTCGCGATGGGCGGGATCGAGCGAGACCGCCGCGAGGTCGTCGGGCTGGGCGCTGCCGCCGGCGTCGACGAGGACGCTGGCATGCGGGTTGCGGGGGAAGCTGAAGCGGGCGATCCCGGTGCGGGTGGTGGCGCTCAGCTCGACCCCGATCGCGGCGCCGCGCACCGGGTTGAGTCGCACCGAGTAGTAGCCTGGGCGACCGCTCTCATGGGAGTGGGAGAAGCCGGGCTGGTACTGGCCGCCGAGCTGAGCGCCCGCGGCGGCGGGTGAGGAGCCGAGCGGCTCGGTCGTCGGCAGGAAGGGAAAGTCCCCGTAGAGGGAGCAGCCGGCGCCGGAGAGATGGGTGAGGCTGAAGCCCTTGAGGTGATCGTCGCGGTAGTCATAGCTGCCGCGCCCGTCGGTGTCGGCGGGCGTGGTGTCGGGGCTCCACTGCACCATGCCGAAGGGGACTGCGGCGCCGGGAAAATTGTGGCCGCCGCCGAAGGTGTCGGGGCCCGGGCGCGTCCCGGCGAAGACGTGGACATGGTCGGCGAGGCCCGCGGCCGGCGACCCGGCCGGCACGGCGCCCAGGAGCCAGAGAGCGAGGGCCGCGGCGATGCCTGTGCGTCGGAGCAAGCACCGAACGTTAGCCACGCGCCGGGCTCTAAGGTTCATCGCGATGTCGACTCGGGCGGCCATCGCGATCGTCGGCGCCGCGGCTGCCCTGGCCGTGACCGCTGTCCTCGTGCTTGGAGGCGGCAAGGAAGACGCGCGGGCGATCGCGGGCGAACCCGCCACCCCGGGGCAGCCGACCGTGACCGTGATCTCGCCGCGCAACGGGGCGCGGCAGACGAGCCACGCGGTCGTCGTCAAGGTCGACGTGCAGAACTTCCAGCTCGCCCCGCGCCACTTCGGCGGCGAACCGGAACTCGGCGAGGGCTACATCCGCTTCGCCCTCAACCGCGTGCCGGACTGCGTCGATCCGGCCAAGCTGCAACGGGCACTCGAAAGCCCCTTCGGCAACGAACGGCTGGTGGGCCGCTCCTTTGACTTCCCCGAATTCTCCGGGCCCAACGGGGTGTTGGCGGAGCGGATCGGCTCGGCCGGCAGCTACTCCCCGGCAACGCGGCCCGAGATCTTCTACCACGGCCTCCCCCCCGGCTTCTACCGGCTGGTGATCAACCTCGCCCAGAACGACGGCTCGACCACGCCCTTCCACGCCGTCACCAACTTCCAGATCCTGCCCAAACCGGGCCACGGCGCCAAGTGCACCGGCGGCAAGGTGCCGAGCGCCAAGGCGGCAGCCTTCGACTGAGGGCCCTGCCCCAACGCAATACTTCACTTTGTATAGTGGGGCGTCGTGCGTACCTACCGGCGCTTGATGGGGTTCCTGCGACCGTATCGTCGCCAGCTCTGGGGCTCGCTCGCCTTCGCCTGGGCGGCAATGGGGATGACGGTGCTGGTCCCATGGCTGATCGGGCGGGCCGTCAACGCGATCGAGACCCACGACAAGCCCGACCTGCTGCCGCTGGCCCTGGCGATCGTCGGCGCGGGAGCGTTGCGACTCGGCCTGACAATGGTGCGGCGCCTGGTCGCCGGCCGGGTCTCGCTGGCGGTTGAATTCGACCTGCGCGAGCGCTTCTACGCTCACCTGCAGCGGCTCGAGCTGAGCTTCTTCGACACCCAGC
Source organism: uncultured Conexibacteraceae bacterium (assembly GCA_964591825.1). Taxonomy (GTDB): domain Bacteria; phylum Actinomycetota; class Thermoleophilia; order Solirubrobacterales; family 70-9; genus VRUE01. Next base: position 1,230 of record CAZQET010000445.1, on the reverse strand, counting down.
AGACCGGGCAGCTGATGTCGCGGGCGACGGTCGACCTGCAGGCGATCCGCTTCTTCCTCGGCTACGGGCTGATCTTCATCACCCAGAACCTGCTGACGATCGTGCTCGCCTGCGCGGTGATGATCGCGATCAACCCGCTGCTGGCGCTGATCGCGCTCGTCCCCGCCCCCTTCGTCGTCTACATCGCCTCCCGCTACAACCGGGTCTCGCGCCCGGCGGTGCAGGAGGTGCAGCAGCGGATCGCCGAGCTGACCGCGGAGGCCGAGGAGAACATCTCCGGGATCCGCATCGTCAAGGCGTTCGCGCGCGAAGAGCACCAGCTGCACCGCTTCCAGCGCGCCGTCGCCCGCGTCTTCGACCAGAGCTTCTACTCGACCCGGTTGCAAGCGACCTTCGGGCCGCTGATCGGCTTCCTGCCGCAGCTGGGAATCGCGCTGGTGCTGCTGGTCGGCGGGCGCGAGGTGATCGCCGGCAACCTCAGCCTCGGCGACTTCACCGCCTTTTACACCTACGTGGTGATGCTGGCGGCACCGATGCGGATGCTCGGCATGGCGATGGGCATGGCGCAGCGGGCGATCGCCTCCGGCAACCGGCTATTCGAAGTGCTCGACCGCGAGCCGCGGATCGTCAGCCCCGAGGGTGCGCCGGGCTTGCCCGAGGGCGGCGGACATGTGGAGCTGCGCGGAGTGACGCTCCGCTACGCCCCCACCCCCTCGGACGTGTCTGAGGTTGTCCCTCCATATGGATGGAAAAGCTCAGACACGTCCGAGGGGGGGAGCTCAAGTGCCGCCCTGAGGGAGATTGATCTCGACGTCGCGGCGGGGAGCACGGTGGCGCTGGTCGGGCCGTCGGGCTCGGGGAAGACGAGCCTGGTGGCGCTGATCGCGCGGCTGTACGACCCGAGCGAGGGGGCGGTGCTGGTTGACGGCGTCGACGTGCGCACGATCGAGGTTGCCTCGCTGCGCTCCCAGGTCGCCTTCGTCGCCGACGACAGCTTCCTCTTCAGCGCCAGCGTCGCCGAGAACATCGCCTACGCGCGGCCCGGAGCGAGCCGCGAGGAGATCGAGACCGCGGCACGGCGGGCGCAGGCGGACGAGTTCATCCGCGACCTGCCGGGCGGCTACGACACGGTGGTCGGCGAGCGGGGGCTGACGCTCTCCGGTGGACAGCGCCAGCGCGTGGCCATTGCCCGAGCGCTGCTAGCCGATCCGCGCGTGTTGATTCTCGACG
>CAZQET010000444.1:0-1658 GCA_964591825.1 uncultured Conexibacteraceae bacterium | reverse complement strand
CGCAGAAGCCGAACCGCGTCCAAACCGCGATCGAGGTCGCCTATGACATGACCAAGAACAACATCACCGGCGGCAACCTCGACACCGCTACCGCGGTGCGCTGGTTCCCCTTCCTCGCCGCGCTCTTCTTCTGGATCTGGTTCTCGAACATGATCGGCTTCCTGCCGTTGCCGACCAACACCGAGCACGAGGTCAGCGTCTTCGGGCTCAGCATCCCGTCCTTCGCGATCTACGCGGCGACGGCCAATCTCTCGATCCCGCTGGTGCTGACCCTGGTCGTCTGGATCTCCTACCACGTCGAAGGCGTGCGCTCCAAGGGCCTCTTCAAGTACCTGGCCAGCTGGCTACCGCCCGGGCTCGAGGACATGAACCCGATCGCCAAGGGCTTCATCTTCGTGATCGAGGCGATCTCCCACTTCGCCCGCCTGATCTCGCTCTCGGTGCGGCTCTTCGCCAACATCCTCGCCGGTCACCTGCTGTTGCTCTTCATGGGCGGCGGGCTCGCCGTGCTGCTCGGCATCGCTGCGCTGGGCGCCCTCACCTTCCCACTCGCCTTCTTCTTCTTCATCCTCGAGGTTGGCCTTATCGCCACCCTGCAGGCTTTTATCTTCTCGACTCTCACCGCTATCTACCTCGGCGGAGCGACCTCCGCCAGCCATTAGAAAAGGAGCGCTACCTCAATGGACCTGTCCCCAGTTGCCGCCGCGATCTCCGACGAAGGAATCGAAGCCGCCGGCAAGGCGATCGCCCTCGGCGTCGGCGCCGGCCTCGGCTCGATCGGCGCCGGCATCGGCATCGGCATCATCTTCGGCAAGGAGATCGAGTCGGTCGCCCGCCAGCCGGAGATGAAAGACGAGCTGCAGAGCATTCGCTGGCTCGGCTTCGCGCTTACCGAGGCCGTGGCCTTCTACACCTTCATCTTCGGCCTGATCGCCTTCTTCCTCTAGGGCTCGCGCGTGGAGCTCATTGGCCAAATAGTCGGTCTGATCCCGCTCGCGGCCGAGAAATCGGAAGAAGGCGGCAGCTTCCTCGTCTCGCCGGGTCTCGGCCTGATGATCTGGACGCTGGTGCTCTTCCTCTTCACGATGTGGGTGCTGAGCAAGGTCGCCTTCCCGAAGATCCAGGAAGCGCTCGACAAGCGGGCGAAAGTGATCAGCGAGTCGATCGAGGCGGCCGAACGGCAGCGCAAGGAGTCCGACGAGCTGCTTGCCGAGTACCGCGAGCGCCTCAACGAGGCCCGTGAGCAGGCGGACGAGATCATGACCCGTGCCCGCAAGGCGGCGGAGACCGCCGAAGCGGAGGCGACCGCAGCCGGCAAGGAGAAGCGCGAGGAGCTGGTCGAGGCGGCGAAGCGCGACATCGAGGCCGAGACCCGCCGCTCGCTCGAGCAGATCCGCAGGGAGGTCGCCGACCTCACCGTGCTGGCGACCGAGAAGGTCACCCGCAAGGCGCTCAGCGAGGAGGATCAGCGCCGCCTGGTCGAGGAGGCGCTGAGCGAGGTCGACTTCTCGGCGCTCTCGGAGGGGTCGCAGAACTGATGCAGGAAGCGGCTCGCGTATACGCCGAGGCCCTCTTCGACGTGGCCAAGGACAGGAGCAAGCTCGACGCGATCCGCGACGAGCTCGGTCAGTTCGTCGACGCCGTCGACGGCAACCGCG
>CAZQET010000443.1:0-1988 GCA_964591825.1 uncultured Conexibacteraceae bacterium | reverse complement strand
CTCGACACCGGCGCGCCGCCGGTCTCGGGCCTCGCGCTGCAGGGCGTCGAGTCCGACGTCGAGCTCGTCGGAGCCGACCTGCGCGACGCCCGCGCGGTCGGCGCGACCCTCGGCTCGGGCGAGTTCGACACCGTCTTCCATCTCGCGGCGCAGACCCTGGTCGGGCCGGCGATGGAGAACCCGGCGGCGACCTTCGAGGTCAACGTCGGCGGCACCTGGATCCTGCTCGAGACATGCCGCCGGGCCGAGGTCCCGGCGGTCGTCGTCGCTTCCTCGGACAAGGCCTACGGGCCGCATGAGGAGCTGCCCTACCGCGAGGGAATGCAGCTGCGCCCGGCCTCTCCCTACGAGGCGAGCAAGGCCGCAGCCGACGCGATCGCCCTCAGCTACCGGCCGGCGTTCGGGCTGGCGGTCGCGGTGACCCGCTTCGCCAACGTCTACGGCGGCGGCGACCTCAATTTCTCGCGCCTCGTCCCGGAGACGATCGTCGCGGTGCTCGAGGGACGCCGCCCCGCGATCCGCTCCGACGGCAGCCCGCAGCGCGACTTCCTCTTCATCGACGATGCCGTCGCCGCCTACCTCGCCGTCGAGCACGCGGTCGGCGCCGGTGGCCCGGCGGCGGGACAGGCCTTCAACGCGGGCGGCGAGCGGCCCCACTCGGTCGCCGAGGTTCTGGACACGATCGCCGAGGTCAGCAGCCGCCGGATCGAGCCCGAATACCTGGGCATGGGCAGCCCGGCCGGCGAGATCGAGCGCCAGTACGTCGACTCCTCGAAGCTGCGCCAGATGACCGGCTGGCGCCCGCAGGTCGAGTTGCGCGACGGCCTGCGCCGTACCCTGGAGTGGTATCGCGATAACCCGGAGGCGAGGGCTTAGGCAGATGTGCGGGCGCTTCACCGTCACGGCAAAGGACACCAAGAAGATCGCCGACCGCTTCCAGGTCGAGCTGGAGAGGGCGCTGGAGCGCAACGCCGCCGGCGAAGCGCCGCCGCCCTCGCGCGAGCGCGCCGAGAGAGCCGCCAAAGGGCTCGGCCGCTTCAACGTCGCGCCCACCCAGGAGGTCCTCACGGTCCGCTCCTCTCCGGACCCCGAGGAGGCCGCATCGGGGGAGAGGGAGGCGCGGCTGATGCGCTGGGGCCTGGTGCCGCGCTGGGCGAAGGACCTCAAGGTCGGCTACCGGATGATCAACGCCAAAGCGGAGAACCTGACCTCGAGCCGGGCCTACGCCCCGCTGGTCGGCAAGTTCCGCCACCGCTGCCTGATAGTCGCCGACGGCTTCTACGAGTGGATGGTGGCAGAGGATCCCAAGCAGCCACGCCAGCCGTGGCGCTTCACCGTCGACGACGGGCAGCCCTTCGCCTTCGCCGGCATCTGCACTCGCAAGGAGTGGGAGGAGGAGGGGGAGCGGGGGGTCGAGGACGGCTGGCTCTACAGCTGCACGATCGTCACCACGACGCCGAACGACGTCGTCGCCAAGGTCCACGACCGGATGCCGGTGATCCTGCCGGGCGCGGAGGCCGAGGCGGCCTGGCTGCGGCCGGACCTCGAGGTCGAGGACGCGGTGGCCCTGTGCGCTCCGCTGGACCCGCGACGGATGTCGAGCGCCCCGGCCAACCCGAAGCTGAACAAGGTGGGCAAAGGGATGGAGGAGGGCCCGGAGCTGCTGGTGGCGCCGTAGGGAGGAGGCGCTATTCGGCGATCGGTTCGGAGATCTTGCTCAGCGCCCCGGAGGTGTGGACGCTCGCCGTACCGGCGCTGGTGGTCAGCGTGCAGGCGATCTCGGCCGCGGGGATCTTCGTCGTCCGCCAGACGGTTATGAACGGCAGGACGAGGGGCGCCTTGGGAGCCCCGGGGGGGAGGAACCAGTGCCAGTGCTCGACCCCGATTCGATAGTTCGGCCATTCCAGCTTGATCCCCGGCTCGGTGGCGTAGGTGTGGGGAAGCCCTTCGAGTTCGATTTCGGCGAGGCCGCTGCCGTGCGAGCTGAA
>CAZQET010000442.1:0-2069 GCA_964591825.1 uncultured Conexibacteraceae bacterium | reverse complement strand
AGCAGCCGCCGGAAGTGGAAGCCGCGCAGGTCGTTGGCGTCGTCAGGTATGTCCACAGGCGTGGCTGAGCTTATCCGCCATATGTGGCGGGTTAACTCAGACACCCCTGGTCGGACGGGGGGTGGCGGGGATGCAAATGGGGTTGCATGGTGGGATCGTGTTGCAAAGTGGGTGAAAGTGGGGTACAGTGCCCGCGAGTTGAAGCCCAGGACCGGGGTGGTGAGGCTCCTCCCACCTCATCACTCCGGTCCTAACTCACTTCCCAGGCCAGAAAGGAACCCGCGGTGGCATTTCGGGGCCTCTACGAGCACAGTCTCGATTCCAAGGATCGCCTCACAGTTCCTTCCAGGTTCAGGGCAGCCCTGTCCGACGGGGTTGTTCTGTCCAAGGGCTTCGACCCCTGCGTCTGGGTGCACACGACCGAGGAGTTCGAGCAGCTCTCCGACCGCTTCCTCTCGCCGCACAGCCCCTTCGGCCACGACGCGCGGCAGCTGCGCCGCCGCTTCCACGGCGGTTCCTTCGACGAGAAGCTCGATTCCGCCGGGCGGATCCGGGTGCCCAAGCCGCTGATCGAGCACGCCGGCCTCGCCGGCCCCTGCGTCGTGATCGGGGCCGGGGAGTACCTGGAGATCTGGAACGCCGAGGACTGGGCCAAGCAGGAGGAGGAGCTCGACGCGACGGCCCCCGAGATCGCCGAGGGCCTCGCCGCCAACGGAGGGCCTGAGTGACATGCGAGCCCATGCGGAGCGAGCGGCGTCCATATCCGATCCCCGCGAGCGGAGCGTGGGCGAAGCCCTTGTGAAAAGCGCCACCCTTCTGTATATGCCGACCGAACACGAACCCGTCCTCGCCCCCGAGCTGGTCGCCCTGCTCGCCCCTGAGCGTGGCCAGACCGCGGTCGACTGCACCTTCGGGGGCGGTGGGCACGCCCGCCTCGTCGCCGAGGCGCTCGGGCCCGACGGAACCCTGATCTGCATCGATCGCGACCCGGCCGCCGAGGAGCGCTTCGAGCGCTTCGCGGCCGAGGCCCCCTGTCGCACCCGCTTTGTCTGCGCCGACTTCGCGGAAGGGCTTCGTGCCCTGCGCGGCGAAGGCATCCAGCCAGAGATGATCTACATGGACCTCGGAATGTCCTCGATGCAGGTCGACGCCTGGGAGCGCGGCTTCTCCTACTCCTACGATGCGCCGCTCGACATGCGGATGGACTCGCGCCAGGAGTTCAGCGCCGCCGACCTCGTCAACGAGTGGCCGGAGTCGCGGATCGCCCAGGCGCTGCGGCGTTTCGGCGAGGAGCGCTATGCCCGCGGGATCGCCCGCGAGATCGTCAGGCGGCGCCCGCTGGGGACCACCTCGGAGCTGGTCGACGCGGTCAAGGCCGGGATGCCGGCCTCGGCGCGCTTCGGCGGCGGCCACCCGGCAAAGCGTACCTTCCAGGCACTCCGGATCGCCGTCAACGGCGAGCTCGACTCGCTCGAGGACGCGCTGCCCACGGCGTGGGGCATGCTGCCGACCGGCGGCCGCCTCGCCGCGATCTCGTTCCACTCGCTCGAGGACCGACCGGTCAAGCGGTTCCTCGCCGAGCGGGCCCGCGGCTGCATCTGCCCGCCCGAGCTGCCGATCTGCGCCTGCGGGCGCGAGCCGGAAGCCGACCTGCTGACCCGGCGCGCCGTCGCCCCGGGGCCGGAGGAGGTCGCCACCAACCCGCGCTCTCGCTCCGCGCACCTGCGCGCCGCGGTCAAGATCGGGGAGGCGGGCTGATGGAGGCAGCGACGGTCGCCCGCCGCGCGGCCACGGCCCCCGCCCGCGTCCCGCGCGACCGTCCGCGGCCCAAGGCGGTGCCGCGCACACAGCCCAAGGCGGTGCCGCGCTCCCGGACCAAGCCCGTCCGCGCCCCGCGCAAGCGCCAGGCACCCGCCCGGCGCCCCGGCGGCCAGCTGATCCCGATTGCCGTCGGCACCGCGGCCGCCGTCCGCGGCCTGCCCGACTCGAGCCTGATGGTACGGCTGACCCGCGGGCGGATCTGGATCGGGCTCCTCGGCGTGCTGCTGGCCGGGATCGTCGCCCTCAAC
>CAZQET010000441.1:0-2201 GCA_964591825.1 uncultured Conexibacteraceae bacterium | reverse complement strand
CCCCGGACCGCCGACGCTGCTCGTCGGCGATGACGATGTACTCCTCGACCATCAGCTTGTCCTTGGGCCTTCCCGCTGCTCGCTTCATGGCGATCAGATGATCTATCGACGCAACCCGAACTTCGACGCCCTCTATTTCGTCAATCCGAGCCTCGGCACGTAGCTCCTCATAGCTGGGCATCCCGGCGGCATCGGCGAGGATGTCGAACTTCCCATGCGGACTCTCGAAAGTGAAATTCGCGCCATTTTCAAGCGTCCGCGCGTCCAGCTGAAACGGAAGATCCGCTGGAGCACCCCGCAATGTGACCTCGAGCTCCTTAAGTGCCGCTACCAAGCGCTCGAGGTTCGGACGGACCCGCGAGTAGACGACATCGAGATCAAATGTGGGATACGCCGATCCGTGAACAAGTCCAGCCAGGCCCCCAATCACCACAAACTCAACACCGTGGTTGGCGAGCGCCTGTAGCAGGCGATCTGCCTCCAGCGGAGTCTCGGGTATTGGCTGGCTCACGCGGCTGCCCCCCTTGCGACCCGCCCACCACGATTCCGCCGCACGAAATCAGCAAAGGCAAGGCCTCGTTTTACGCGCAGAGCAGATGTCAGCGAAAGATTCGCTTGATTGAGCGTGCGATCGATTCCAGAATCACGCGGTTCGGCGCCCAGCGCCAGGTCCTCGCCCAGCAGATAGAGCAGCTCCCCCAAGGTCTCCACTGACGGCGAGACCTTGTCCCGCTCGATCCGGGAGATCGCCGATTGAGTCGTAGAGGCCCGCGCCGCGAGCTGCTTCTGGCTCACGCCGTGCCTCTCGCGCGCTTCCCGCAGCAACTGTCCAGGCGTTTTCACTCCTTGAATATAGCGGATTTGTGCTTATAGCTGATCTGCTATTAACTAGCGAGAATCATGCAGGTCGCGATTCCGTGGGCGAGGAGCTTGCCGCTGTCGGCCGCGGTGAGGTTGGCCTCGACGGTGGCCTGGCGGCGGCCGCGGTAGAGGACGTTGGCCTCGCAGAGGACGCGGCCGGTGTCGCGGGTGATCGGGCGCACGTACTTGGCCTCGAGGCCGAGCGAGGTGTAGCCGACGCCTGCGGGCAGGGTGGTGTGGACGGCACAGCCGAGGGCGGAGTCGAGCAGGGTCGCGGCGTAGCCGCCGTGGACGACGCCGATCGGGTTGTAGTGCTCCTCACCGGGCTCGCCCTCGAAAACGGCTCGCCCCTCGCCCAGCTCGATCGGGCGCATGCCGCATCGTCACCGCGATCGGCGGCGGCGGCACCTCGCCGGCGACGATCGCCTCCATGTACTCCATCCCGGTCATCGTCGCTCCCGCTGCGGCCGTCGGTATCGGGTCCTGCCAGACCAGCTCACGGCTGCGGGTGATGTCCGGGCGCGACTCGGCGAAGGCGCGCGCCGCCTCGACCGCGCCACCCCCCTGCTCGGCGACCCCCTCGGCGCTCACCGCCCGGCGCGCCTCTCGCCGGCGCCGGACCGCACCCCGGCGGCGCGCTGGTACGCGGGATAGATCAGGTCGGCGGTGATCTCCTCCTGGCTTATCGAAACCCTTGGCGCTTTCGCTCTGTGCTGGTGCCTCTGTCTATGGATCAATCTCATCGCAGCGCCTCCAATCGGCATCGCGAACTGCATCGACTCCTCCGCCTGGCAGACCTGGAAGTCGATTCGGCTCGCGAGTTGAGTTGCTTGAAGCAACTTTCATGGGAGCGACCCTAGAACACTTGGTTGCTTGATGCAACCCTCTGTGCCAAGATCACTCTGTGCTGCGCAACGACTACCCGGGACAGGTCTGCTCGATTGCCCGCTCACTCGAGGTCGTGGGCGAGCGCTGGTCGCTGCTGATCGTGCGTGACGTGATGAACGGGCACCGTCGCTTCGACCAGTTGCAGAAGGCGCTCGGCGTCGCCCGCAACGTGCTCTCCGCCCGGCTGCAGCGCCTGGTCGAGGAGGACATCCTCGAAAGGCGCGCCTACCAGTCCAACCCCGAGCGCTACGAGTACTTCCTCACCGAGAAGGGGCTCGACCTCTGGCCCGCCTTGGTCGCCCTGATGCACTGGGGCGATCGCCACTCCCCCAGCCCGGACGGCCCGCCGATGCTGATCGTCCACAAGGAGTGCGGCGGCGCGGTCAGCGACCGCGGCATCTGCGAAAGCTGCGGCGAGGTCCTCCACGCCCGCGACGCCCGCGCCCTGCCCG
>CAZQET010000440.1:0-4795 GCA_964591825.1 uncultured Conexibacteraceae bacterium | reverse complement strand
GGGCAGCACCAGTCCGGACAACCCCTGCAAGCCGGCGGCATCGCGCACCAGCCGGGTGTCGAGCCCGAACGGCTGCAGGGCGGCGCGGTGCTCGGCGAAGTCGCCGTGCAATGCCAGGATGCCGACCGTCATCAGATGCCCCGCGACGCCAGCCGTTCGTGCGCCGGCATCGAGGTGACCTCGAGGCCGCGCATCGGCTGGCCGAGCCCCTTGCTGACCTCGGCCAGCACCTTCGGCTCCTCGCAGTGGGCCACCGCCCGCACGATCGCCCGCGCGCGCACGGACGGATTGTCCGACTTGAAGATGCCCGAGCCGACGAACACGGCCTCGGCGCCGAGCTGCATCATCAGCGCCGCGTCCGCCGGCGTGGCGATGCCGCCGGCGGAGAAGTTCGGCACCGGCAGCTTCTGGTTCTCCTGCACCCAGGCCAGGAGATCCACCGGCACCCGCAGCTCGGCGGCCTTGCGCTCGCGCGCGCGCGCGTCGAGCGACTGCAGCTCGCGGATGCCGGACATCAGGGCGCGCATGTGGCGCACCGCCTCGACCACGTTGCCGGTGCCGGCCTCGCCCTTGGAGCGGATCATCGCCGCCCCCTCGCCGATTCGGCGCAGGGCCTCGCCGAGGTTGGTTGCGCCGCAGACGAAGGGCACGTCGAAGGCCAGCTTGTCGATGTGATTGCGCTCGTCGGCCGGCGTCAGAACCTCCGACTCGTCGATGTAGTCGACTTCCAGCGCCTGCAGGACCTGGGCCTCGGCGAAGTGCCCGATCCGCGCCTTGGCCATCACCGGGATCGTCACCGCCTCCTGGATCCCCTTGATCATCGCCGGATCCGACATCCGCGCAACGCCCCCGTCCCTGCGGATATCCGCCGGCACCCGCTCCAGCGCCATCACAGCGCACGCCCCCGCCTGCTCTGCGATCCGCGCCTGCTCGGGAGTGACCACGTCCATGATCACCCCGCCCTTGAGCATCTCCGCAAGGCCGGTCTTCACTCGAAATGTCGCCCGCTCAGCCATGGGCTCCGCATATTACGTGCCGGGCAACCTCCCAAGCTCAGCAGGGCACGCCCCTCCCGCGGGTGGCGCCGTAGGGGCGGACCGCCCCCGAGGACGCTTTAGCGACCGCAGGGGGTGGTGGGTCCCCTGCGGCGACAGGACCCGCGGGCCGGGGCCTCCCAGCTTGCGCTACTTCAGCTTGTAAGCCCGAATGCGGTCTTTGTGGCTGTCTTCGTCTCGGGCGTACAGGCCGTGCGCGAGAGCTTGAACGAGAGCCATGAGCGCGGTGTTGGAGCGGGCGAAGGAGGGGCTGTTGGACGAGTAGTAGAGCGTCAGCTCGGCGTGCTCGCCGACCTCCGACATCGAGGCGTCGGAGACGGCGAGGGTACGGGCGCCGCGATGGAGCGCCAGCTTCATCGCCCGCAGAAGCAGGGGATGCGCGCGACCGGAGGAGAGCACGATGACGAGCGTTTCCTCGTCGATGCGACCGAGCCGCTGCAGGGACTCGCCGCCCGTGGAAGCGACGATCTCGGCGCGGATGTCGAGCAGGCTGAGTGTGTGGCGCAGATAGCTGGCGAAGAAGGCCATCTGGTCGACGCCGACGATCACCACGCGCTGCGCCTCGGCGAGCGCGGCGACGGCCCCATCCACCTGCTCGCGGGTCAGCTTGCGCGCGGTTTCCTCGAGATTCGCGTAGTCGGCGCCGAGCGACCCCTCCAGCTCAGAGTGGTCGAAGGAGAAGAGCGCGCCGGCGCTGGCGGTGCCACTGGCCACGCCCGCGTTGCGGTACTCCTCGATCGCCGCCTGCTGCAGCTCGGGATAGCCCTCGAAGCCGAGGGCCTGGGAGAAGCGCACCACCGTCGATGACGAGGTGCTCGCTCTCCGGGCCAGCTCCTCGGCTGTGAGGAAGGCCGCCTCGTCGAGGTGATCGACGATGTAGCGGGCGACGTCTTTCTGCGAGCGCGAAAAATCCTCGAAGCGCTCCTGGATGTACTCCGAGAGGCTCTTGAGCTGGGGACTGGTCTTGGTGGCTGTCTTGGTCACGGCGGTCCATTTCGTCAACCCCCGCCCTTTCCCTTCCGCAATTTGCTTGGATTGGCGCCGGAATGACGTTCGAAGAGGCGCTGCGCCTCACCAACCGCAACATGGTTGCCTTCGATCTGGCGCTTGGCAGCGCCGCGATCGTCGCGCCCGCAGCCACGCTGAAGCTGCTCGGCCACGAGCACCCTTCCCCGGACGCAGAGCACCTCTTCCGTCGCTGCGGACCGATCTGGCTCACCTTCGCCGCCGCTCACCTGATCGCCGAGCGCCGCGGCGAGCCACGCGACTGGTGGGCGCTGGCCTGGCTGCGCGGCACCGAGATCGCCACCGACGCGATTTGGGCCGAGTCCCCCGCTGTCAGCCGCCCGGGCGCCAAGCTCGGCCTGCGCCTCGCCGGAGTCGCCAACGCAGCGATGGCCGCGGGCTTCGCCTGGCTCTCAAGGGGGTAGGGACAACCTTGGCGGACCTCGATGGCCTGCCGGACAAACGCTGGAGCCTGCGCGGCATCACCGAAGAGGGCGACGAGGCCTGGCTGATCCGCGGCATCTCGCGCAAGCTCTACCGCTGCCCGGCCTGCCACGGTGAGATCGAGATCGGCACCGAGCACGTCGTCGTCCAGTACGTCTTCCGTCTCGGTGGCACCGAACACCACCACTGGCATCGGCGCTGCGCCGAAGAGCTGCTGGTCGGCGAGCTCGCTGACGTGCGCCGGGTACCAACCTCCGCGTCGGAGCAATCGAAGCTGGAGCGTCGTGGCCGCCGACCCTCCGGGCGCAGGCATCGCTGAGATGAGGGGCGGCGGGGGGCTGATCTCCACCTACGCGGCGATCGGCCGCACCTGGTGGCACTGGGCGCCCTCGCTGATGCTGCTGGCCGTGGTCGTCTTCATGCCGCTCGGACTGCTGCACGCGCTAACCGTCAACGCCGAAATCGGCTCGTTCGGGTTCGGTCCCGGGTTCAAGCTGCTCGCCGCGATCGCGGCCGTGCTCGCGATCGCCGCCACCGGCCTGGTCGGCGAGGTCTTCTACTCCGGCGCGGTGGCGATCTTGATGACCCACCCGCACGGCGACGAGCCGCCCTCGCTGCGAGAGATCGCCACCACGATCAACTACGGGCCGCTGATCGCGATCGACCTGATCTACGGCGCCCTGGTCGCCGCCGGCCTGGTCTTCTTCGTGCTGCCGGGCGCGCTCGTCTACGTCTGGCTCGGACTGGCCGCCCCGGTGGTCGAGATCGAGCGCCGCGGCATCCGCGAGGCGTTCACCCGCAGCGTGAACCTCGTCCGTGGCCGGTTCTGGCTGATCGCCCTGATCCTGATCCCGATCGAGCTGGTCGGCGACGGGCTCACCGGCTGGGTCACAGGGCTCACGCACCATCTGCTCAGCTCGGAGCTGCTCAGCGAGTGGCTCGCCGACCTGATCGCCAACGTCGCCTTCACCCCCTTCTACGCCGTCGCGGCCGTGCTGCTCACGGTCGGCCTGATCCGCGAGAAGGGCGACAGCGTCGAACTACACTCGAGGCCGGCAGCCAGATGATGAGCACGGCCTCGATCTTCACCGACTTCTGGGACAAGCTCGCCGAGCACGACGAGCAGGGACTCTTCCTCGTGCTCGCCGGCTTCATCCTCTCCTTCGCCTTCATCCGCATGAGCACGCGGCTGATGCGCAGCCCCCGGGTGCCCTGGTGGCCGGGCAGCGTGGTCAGCGACAGCGGCGTCCACCTGCACCATCTGGTCTTCGGGATCGTGACGATGATGATCGCCGGCTCGCTCGGCTTCCTCTCGTTCGGCAACAGTCCCTGGACCGAGATCTGCGCTTTTGCCTTCGGCATTGGCGCCGGGCTGACAATCGACGAGTTCGCCCTCTGGGTCTACCTCGACGACGTCTACTGGGCCGAGCAGGGGCGCAGCTCGATCGACGCGACCGTGATCGCCGCCGCCGGCATGGGCCTGGTCCTGCTCGGCTTCAGTCCCTTCAGCATCGAGACGGGCTCCGTCGGCGCCGTGCTCGGCACGATCCTCAGCGCCGCCTTCATCTTTGCGCTCGTCGCAATCTGCTTCGCCAAGGGGCGGGTGATGCACGGCACGATCGGCTTCTTCGTATTCCCGATCGCGCTCTACGGCGCCGCCCGACTGGGGAAGCCGCGCTCAGCCTGGGCGCGCAAGCGCTACGGCGAGCGCAATCCCGGAAAGCAGCAGCGCGCCGAGGAGCGCTTCCCTGCGGATCGCCGCACGGAGCGCTTCAAGAACGCCTTCCGCGACATCGTCGGCGGCAAGCCCAGCGAGGGCGTCGCGGCGGTCCAGCAGGAGGCCGCGGCGGCGACGCGGGAGGCGGCCGCAGAAGTGCGCCAGCGAGCCGAACAACTCGCCCACCCGCACGACGGCCGCTGATCCAGCTACTCCCCCATCGCCTTGATCACCAGGCGCTTGGGGCGACCGCCGTCGAACTCGCAGTAGAAGATCTGCTGCCAGGGGCCTAGGTCGAGGCGGCCCTCGGTGACGGGAACGATCGCCTGGTGATGGACGAGCAGGTTCTTCAGGTGGGCGTCGCCGTTGTCCTCGCCGCCGCGGTGGTGGCGGTAGTCGCCCGGGTCGGGAGAGAGATCGGCGGCGACCTGGTTCGCGGCCGGCCTCCAGCTCGGCGGCGCCAACTTGTCCAGCCATTCGAGCACGTCCTCGTGAAGGCCCGGCTCGTCGTCATTGACCCAGATCCCCGCGGTGATGTGCATCGCCGAGACGAGCACCATTCCCTCGGCGATGC
>CAZQET010000439.1:0-3900 GCA_964591825.1 uncultured Conexibacteraceae bacterium | reverse complement strand
GCTGATCGCCGTCTACCGGCTCTCGCCGAAGAAGGTGGTCGGCACCGACGTCTTCCACGCAGCGGTCCTGCTCTGGGCCGCTGGCATTGCCCACTGGGTCGGTGGCAACGTCGACTTCAGCCTCGCCGGCAACATCCTGCTCGGCTCGATCCCCGGGGTGATCATCGGCGCCGCGCTCTCCGACCGCGCGCCGCAGGGCTTCATCCGCACCGCGCTCGGCGTCGTCCTAGTCGGCTCCGGGATCGTCACGATCCAGAAGGGCGACCCGACCGTCTGGCCGATCGCCGCCGCTGTGGCGGCCATTGGCCTCGGCGCGATCCTCGCTGCCCCCCGCGTCCTCCATCGCCGCCGCCAAAAAGAAGCTGCGGCGCTGGCGCTCGAATCGGCGGGTTGATCAGCGAGGCGCCCAGGCGTCGGGCGAGGCAGCCAGCTCCTCGACCGTGGCGGGAAGCTCGTTGCTGACGAGGTTGGCGAGGGTGACGTGCTCCAGCACGGCGCGGAGGTTGGCACGGACGGCGATCCAGACCTGCTGCAAGCTCTTGGCGTTGCCGCGGTACTCGATCGACTCGGGCGGAGCCGACTGCACGTGGGCGATCGGTCCCTCGACCGCTCGCACCACGTCTGCGATCGTCACCTCGTCAGCGGGCCGGGCCAACCAGTAGCCGCCCTTGGCCCCTCGCCTGGCCCTGACGATGCCGGCGTGCTTGAGCTCCAGCAGGATGTGCTCGAGGAATTGCAGTGGAATGTCCTGCGCCTCCGCAAGCTTCTCGCCCTTGACTGGCCCCTCCGCCGCCGCCGCCAGCTCCGCGGCAGCTCGCACCGCATAGTCAGCCTTCGCCGAGACGCGCATAGACGCAGTTAATCATTCGCGCGGAGGTCGCTTGCTTCACGCGCCCAACCGGAACGGTGGGTACTCGTCGGTGACGAGCGAGAAGCCGTAGCCGACGACGCGGTTGTGCCAGCGCATGGTGCCCTCGACGAAGTCGAAGATGCTATGGGGATAGCGACCGGTGAAGAGGATCGCGAACCAGGCGCCGATCACGGAGAAGAAGACGCCGATGTAGAGGAAGAAGAGGACGATGTAGTGGGGGATCGCCAGCAGCCACTTGACCAGGGGCAGGCCGCGGCTGAGGCGCTCGGCGTCCGGGTAGGGGAAGTCGAGGTGGACGGTCTGGCGCTCGTCGGTGGACGGGTACTCGTCGTTCATCAGCAGCACGTAGGCCGCGAGCCGGTTGCCGAAGCGCAGCAATTCAATGTTCCAGTCGAACCACCAGCGCGGGTACTTCTTCTCGACCAGCAGCATCAGCACGATCGGCACGAAGATCAGGCTGCCGGCCGCGATCGTGCCGCCGTATTCGCTGCCCCAGCTGCCGGTGGCGAGGCCACCGCCCGGCAGCAGCGCCGCCACGATCGCGATCGGGATCACGGCGAAGATGCGGAAGAAGGTCGAGACCCGGTTGAGCTCTCGCTCCGGGTAGTCGACTGAAAACGAGACTGGGTAGGACGGTGGCATCGATCTCCCCTTTCGCTGACTTGTGCGAATGACTACTAGCTTGCCGCCGGAACTCCTCCCGCGACGACTTTGGCGGGCTTTGTGGCGAGAGAAATTTCAGACTCGACACATTCGGCGCACGCGAAACTTGGGCACTGCTCTGGCGCTGACAGCCGTCCTGCTTTTCGGCGGTGGGTGGTTGTTGAAGGACGCGAGCGAAGGGGCAATTCAGGCTTGGGTGTTGCTCTCCATCGTGGTCGGATTCATCGTGCTGCACGCTGGCGATAAACGCCAGAAGCGCAGCTGATCAGTTCATCGCCGCGGTCCCGCCCGCGACGACGTTGACGAAGTTCTCCAGGTGGCGGGTGGTCCAGCACTCGAAGGCGCCGTCGCAGTGGCGCTCGTAGGCTGCCATCACCGAGTCGCCGTAGTTCCAGTACAGGCGCGGCTCGGGGTTAAGCCAGAAGAGGCGGCCGGCGCGCTCGGAGATGCGGGCGAAGACCTCGGCATGGGGCTCGCGGCCGTTGGTGCGGGCGTCGCCGAGCACGATCACGGTCGAGCGCGGGTCGAGGTCGTCGGAGATCTCGCCGAGGAACTCGAGCCAGACGCGGCCGTAGTCGGTGTAGCCGGAGACGTCGGCGACGCCGCCCTCGCTGGAGATGCGCTGGGCGATGACGCGGAAGTCGCGCTCGTGCTCGAAGACCTCGGTCACCTCCGAGATGCGCTCGATGAAGACGAAGCTGCGCAGCTTGCGGAAGGAGTCGTGCAGGGCGTGCAGGACGGAGAGGAAGAAGACGCTGGCCGAGGTGACCGAGGTGGAGACGTCGCAAAGCACGTAGATCTCCGGCCGCCGCGGCCGCTTCGGGCGGTAGCGAACGTGCATCGGCACGCCGCCGGTCTCCAACGAGGCCCGCATCGTGCGGCGCACGTCGACGGTCTGTCCCTTGCGGCGACCGCGCTGCTCGTGGCCGAGCGTCGCCAGGCGCCGCTTCATCTGCGAGACCGCCCGGTGCACGGCGGCCAGATCCTGGGTCGGGCTGGTCGGCAGCGCCCGGTCGAGCTCGGCCAGCGGCCGTGAGGGGGGCAGGGTGGAGGTGCGCTCGATCAGGTCGCGCTCGAGCTCGCGGCGTAGGTGGCGCTCGAAGACGTTGAGCTGGTCGCGGTCGATCGGCGGCAGCTCGGCGGCGCCGTCCTCGGCCGGTGGCTGCTGCCCGGCGGAGAGGCCCAGCGTGCGCCGGATCCGCTGCACGTCGACGCCGACCACGCCCGAGCCCTCGCCCTGGCGGCCGAAGGCCGAGATCGCCAGTCGCGCCAGGTCGCGCATCTCGCCGTCGTTGCCCTCGACGATCGCCTGGCGGATCTGCTCGCGCAGCTCATCGATGTCGAGGCGCTCGGCCCCCTCATAGCGCTCCCCCCGCTCCTCGATCCCGCGCTCCACCGCCTCGGCCTCGGCGCTGCGGAAGAACCAGCGGTCGAAGAGCAGCTCGAAGACCCGCCGGTCCTCCTGCGACTTGGCGATCGTCGTCGCCAGCGCCTCGCGGAAGTCCGCGCGCGAGCTCCAAGGCACCTCATCGAGGGCGGCGAAGGCGTCGAGGATCTCCGAGGTGCCGACCGCGACGCCCTCGCCCCGCAGCTCCTCGCAGAAGCCGAGCAGCTTCGCGGCGAGCCCGGGCGGGCCCGCCTCAGCCTTCGGTCCGTACGGGCTGGGCAAGCTTGACCCCTACTCGCTCGGCGACTATCTCGATGTCGGTGCGGTGCTTGACGATGATCGACATCGACTGCTCGAAGGTCTTGCGGTCGATGTCCTCGGCGCCCATCAGCAGCAGGGTGCGGGCCCAGTCGATCGACTCGGCGATCGAGGGCGGCTTCTTCAGGTCGAGCGCCCGCACCATCCGCACGATCTCGACCAGGCGGGCGGCCAGCGCCTCCGGGAGGTCAGGGGCGTGCAGGCGGACGATCTCGATCTCGCGCTCGAGCTCGGGGTAGTCGAGCCAGAGGGAGAGGCAGCGTCGCGTCAGCGCCTCGGTCAGCTCGCGCGAGTTGTTAGAGGTGAGGCCGCCGATCGGCATCGTCGTGGCGCTCACCTGGCCCAGCTCCGGGATCGTGATCTGGAAGTCGGAGAGGAGCTCGAGCAGCATCGCCTCGAACTCCTGGTCGGTCTTGTCGATCTCGTCGATCAGCAGGACGACCGGCTCGGGGCTGGCGATAGCGTGCATCAGCGGGCGTTCGAGCAGGAACTCCTTGTCGAAGATGTCGTCGTGGACGTCTTCCCAGCCTCCTTGGGCCCCACCGGCCTGGATCCGCAGCAGCTGCTTGCGGTAGTTCCACTCGTAGAGCGCCTTCGCCTCGTCGAGGCCCTCGTAGCACTGGAGGCGGATCAGTTCGCGGCCGGTTGCGCGCGAGAGCGC
>CAZQET010000438.1:0-10961 GCA_964591825.1 uncultured Conexibacteraceae bacterium | reverse complement strand
GACCTCTTTTGCAATCGCCTCGCGCGCGTCCTCGGGCTCGAGCACGACCAGGTCGCCTGCCCCGCGCAGGATCTCGCGCACCAGCCAGGAGGTGCCGGCGTAGGGGAGCTCGACCACGACCGCGCCGTCGGCCAGCTCCTCGACCACGGTTCGCTCCTCGCGCAGCCAGCGGGCTCGCTCGGGCGAGACCCAGACGCGGGCGACGTGCGCGGTCGGCACCTCGCCATGGGTCATCCAGCCCTCGACGCCGGCCAGCTCCTCGACCTCCGGGCGCGGCTCGAAGATCTGCTCGGAGATCGTCGCCTCCTTGACGCGGTCCAGCTTGAAGTGCCTGATCCCGCCTTTGGTCAGGTCGTAGCACTCGACGTACCAACCCTCTTTGCCGTTCTCCAGCCGGTAGGGCTCTACCGAGCGCTTGGTGAACTGGTCCTCGTTCTCCTTGTAGTACTGCAGCTCGAGCACTCGGCGAGCGCCGATCGCGTCGTTGACGACGCGGGCAATGGTCGCGTCGCTGCCACCGCCGGCGGCGATCTCCAGGCCCTCCTCGGACGGATCGTGGCCGAGCGCCTCGACGATCTTGGCACGGGCGCTCTGCAGGCCGCCCTGGGGCAGGTGGTCGCCGAAGAGGTCGATCGCGGCGACCAGGGCCTTGGCCTCGAGCGGCAACAGGCGAGCCGGGCGGGCGAAGTTGTCGCCGTAGGGCTCGGAGTCGACCTCGATCTCGTCGCCGAGCACTTCCGCGTAGAGAACGTAGGTGCCGCCGCCGAAGTTGACGACGTTGAGCAGGTCGATGTCCTCCTGCAGCTCTTCGGCGGTCAGTTCGAGCCGCTGGCGCAGATCGGTGACGCTGAGCCGTTCGCCCCGCTTGGCGGAATCGATCAGCAGGCCGGCGAGCGTGACCAGGCGGGCAAAGCGCTCAGGCCGGATCGCGGCCTCCCCGCGCCCGTTGGAGCGGGTCCGACGCGGCTCCTCGCGCAGCGGCCGCTCGATGATCTCAGCCGACTCGAAGCCGTTTCGATGGCGCTCGTGCAGCAGGCCGAGGCGGCTCTCGGCCTCCTCGCGCAGCTCTTCGGGGGCGAGAACCTGAGCGTTCTGACGCCAGCGCAGCACCCAGGCGATCAGCTCGCGCGGCGAGGCGTAGTCGGTCTCGAAGACCGAGCCCTTGCCGGGGGCGCCGTCGGCCTTCCTCGCCGGGCGCAGCTCGCCGTAGGCACCGTAGTCGCGCTCGATCAGCCAGGCAATGCGGTCGCGAACGAAGACCCGGGCGCGCCCACGAATCTCGCCGAGCTGCCAGTCGGCACGCTGGCCGTAGTCGCGCCGATCGAAGTCCTCGGGCGGAGAGAAGTCGTGCTCGGCCTTGGAGGCATAGCCAACCTTGCCCTGGATCCGGGAGAGGCGGAAGACGCGCACGGCGTCGCGCTCGTGCGAGTGGCCGATCAGGTAGAACTGGCCGCCGCGGAAGACCAGGTGGTAGGGGTCGACCTTGCGCTTCGCGGTCTCGTCGCGCTCCATCGTGTAGTAGGTGAACTCGACCGTCTTGCGACGCGAGATCGCGGTCTCGATCTTGGAGAGGCGTTGGGAGAGGTCGCGGCCGCCCGCGGAGGCCGTCATCGCCATCTCGACCGGGGCGCGTTCGCCCTCCTTGAGCGGGTTGGGGTGGCCCCAGGCGACCTGCTGCAGAGCCAGGCGCAGGGGCTCGGCGTAGGCGAACTCCCCTTCGGAGAGCAGCATCAGCGCCGTGCTCATCGCCGCCAGCTCGTCGTCGGAGAACTCGATCGCGTCGAGGTAGAAGTTCTCCGGCGGCAGCGAGTAGAGCTCGGCCTCGAAGAAGCCCTCACCCGGCTTCTCGACGCTGAGCTCGATTCCGAGGCTCTCCAGCTCAGCCCGATCGGCGTAGAAGCGCCGCGCGAAGGCGTCGTCGTTCATGTCGCTATAGCCCTCGACCTCGCGCTTGATCTCGAGCGCCGAGACCGGCCTCCCCTGAGCCATCAGGAACGAGATCAGCGAGAGCTGGCGGATCAGCTTCTCGGTGTCCTTCGCCACGGTCCGCAGGATAGTCTGCGCGCAGTCTCGTGGCCCTGCTCCGCTTCCTCTTCGGCAGCCTGACCTCCACCATTTTCCGTCTCGCGCTGACGCTTGGCGTCCTGCTCGTCGCCTACCTGTTGCTGGTCAAGCCGGCGCTCCACTCGGCCGACGAGACCGTCCACCGCAGGGGCGAGCGGCTGTTGCACTGCATCGAGCACGCCGGCGGCGACGCGCAGCGGATCCAACGCTGCGGACGGCGCTTCTGAGACCGCTCAGCGCGCGCAGGCGAGCACCGGCGCCGCCGTGTGAATCTGGGCCTGCCAGGGAACGCCGACCGCATCGCGCGGTATCGCGACTTCGGCGGAACCGGTTGCCGGAGGCAGTTCGATCGCGGGCGCGGCGAAGCGCCCCAGGGTGACGGTGACCGGGTCGCCGGGCTGGGCGCGGTAGCTGAAGCCGCCTGGCGGCAGCCCAAGCGTGAAGGTCGCGGTCCTCCCCAGGTCCGGCACCAGTGCGACGCAGGGACCGCGAGAGCGAGTGGTGCCTTCGGCTTCGGCTTCCACGGTGGGAGCCGTTCCGCGACGGCCGATCGTCGGCGTGCGCGTCGGTTCGACGACGATCTCGAGCGCCCTGACGAGCTCTTGGTCGGCGGCTTCCCGGGCCTGCTGGCCCGACGCCTGCAGTTCGGCCAGGTCATAGGCGGGGGAACCGGATTCTTCGGCGGTTTCGAAGTAGGCCCAGATCGGGAAGAGCATGTCGGCGTGCGAGTGGGTGGTTTCTTCGACGTCCTCGGCCGCCACCCCGGTGTCGACCTGGGCGCGGTCGAGCTCCAGTGCACCGAGCTCGGCGCGGTTGGTTTCCCCCTCGGCCTGGAAGAGGCGCGCGCCGGCCCGCAGGCTGGAAGTGTTCGTCATCAGACTGAGGCCGAGGAGGACGACCGCGATCAAGCCGATGGTCGTCGACCACCTGACTTCCTTCCCCAGCTCGACGATCAACAGCAGGGTGAGGATGCTGCCCATGTAGACGTAGCGGCTCGCTTCGGGCGTGCGGGCGGGACTCAGGCCGATCGCGACCAGGGCCAGGTAGAAGAGCAGGGTGCCGGCCACCGTCCAGAAATAGATCGAGCGGGGTCTGCGCCGGACGTGGAGGACGACGAGCCCGGCCAGCACCAACGCCAGCGGGTAGCCCCAATCGAGTCGGAGTTCTAGGACCGTCGGCAGCCCGACGCTGCCCGGGAGGCGGTAGAGGCCGGTGATGCTGGCGCAGATCGCCGCCAGCTGATCGGCGATGCCGCTGAGGATGCCGCTGATCGAGGCCAGGGTCACTTCGGTCTGGTGGAACTTGCGCGCCCAGAGGAACCAGGCGACATAGGGGATGGCCGGCACGAGGACGATCCAGATGCGCCGCCAATCCCCCCGCCCGCTGAGGGCGATCGCGAGCAGAGCCCCCAGGGCGAAGGCGATGCCGACGCTGAAGGAGGCAAGCGAGAGGGCGAGCAGCACGCAGGCAGCGATGTCGCCGCCGCGAGTGTGGCGACGCAGCGCCAGCAACATGCCGAGCCCGGCGGCCATCCCGGTCAGATTGGGAACCTCGTAGGCGCCCATGATCGTGTCCCAGCCCGCGCCGAAGAAGACGATCAGGATCGTCAGCGCGACCGCGACCGCGAGCGCGACCCGGGTGCGCACCAGCAGGAAGAAGAGCGTCGCGACCAGCAGGTGAAGGATCACGGTCGCCACCTGGTAGGGCAGGTGCGAGCTGCTCCCCACGGTCGCGTACATCAGCTTGTAGATGGCCAGCGGAAAGATGATCAGGTGGCCGTTCTGCGGGTGGAACATCGTGTCCAGCGACCAGCCGCGAAAGACGACCAGGTAGTTCCACTCATCGTTGATGAAGGTCTGGCCCTTGCCCCAGACGAGGATCAGGACCGCGGCGACCGCGTATGCGACCGCCAGCACGACCCAGGCGACGCGCATCTCCCCGACCCGGCGCGCCCACTCGCCGAAGCGAGCAGCGACGCCGCCGATCCATGAGATCGGATCCACGGCTGGGCGCGGCTGCGGCCCTTCGGAGCGCTCGGAAGCCATCGGCCGGCGCAGTCTAGGTCAGGCGCCGACCGGACAAACGAGCGTTGGGGCGCTGACCTCCATCGCCACTGTCCAGGGAGCGCGCGAGACGGTGTCCGGCACGACGATCCGGCTGGCGCCGGCCAGGGCCGGCAGCGAGGCAGCGGGAAGGTCGGCGAAGCGCCCGATCGAGGCTTCCACCGGCGCTGCCGACCGGTAGGCGACGCCGCCGCTCTGGAATCGAACGAGGGCACTCGTCTTTCCCGCACCTCCCGGGACGAGTGAGACGCAGCTGCCGTGCCGGCGCGGGGCGGGCTGGCCGACCTGGACGGCGACCGCCGGCGCCGGGGTGCCAGGTGGAGGCAGGATTTCCTGCACTGGTTCGGGGGCGATGCGGGCGACCCGCACCAGCTCTTGGTCCGCGATCTGTCGGGCGCCGGGCGCCGAGGCCTTCAGCTCGGCTTCCGAGTAGGCCGGCAGGCCGAAGTCGGCGTTCAGCCCGTGGAACTGCTCCACCGAGAAGTTCATCGCCCCGGGCGGTTCCTCCAGCGTGATCGAGCGGTCCGCCGCTGGCCCGGCGATCTCGACGGCCGCCAGCTTGGCCCGGGTCGCCGACGACTGCGCCCGCACGCTCTGGGCCACGTCCCCGAGTTCGGCGATGTTCGCGCAGAGTGAGAAGACCAGCACTACGGCGACGCCGGCGAGCACGCCGCGAGTTGGGCGGTAGGGAGCCAACAGCTCGGCAGCGGCAAGCAGGACCAGCACCGAGCCGGTGTAGACGAAGCGGGTGTCGAACGTGTTGCGGAACTCGTTGAGCGCGATGCCGACGAGGAGGAGGTAAGCAAGGAGGACGACGCCGGCGACGATCGCGCCCTGCCCCGGCCTCGGCGCGCGCCTCAATCGCCAAGCCGCGAGAACCGCCAACCCGGCCAGCAGGACGGGGCCCCAGGTCGTCCGGATCGGGATCGGGTTTTCGGTCGGCAGGGGGCCGTTGGGGGTGGTGAAGAGGCCGCTGAGGCCGGCGAGGATCGCGCTGAGCTGGTCGACCAGGGCGGAGCCGATGATCTTCAGGTTGTGCACGTAGATGTGCTGCTGGTCGAACTTGCGCGCCCAGAGGGCCCAGGCGATGTAGGCGACGGCCGGTATCAGAACCACCCAGCAGCGACGCAGGCGCTGGCCCGCGGGCCTGAGCAGGAGCGCGGCCACCGCCCCGGCGACGAAGACGATGCCGATGCTGTAGGCGCCGATCGAGAAGCTGAGCAGTGCACAGGCGAGCACGTCCCCCTTCAGGTCCTCGCGGCGCAGGGCGAGGAGCGCGGCGAGGCCGCCGGCGAGGCCGATCATGTTGGGGTAGGCAAAGGTGGGCATGATCACGTCCGCGCCGGCGCCGTAGAAGAGCATCAGCCCGGCCGCGGCCAGCGCGAGGAGATCGCCGACCCGGCTCCGCATCAGGGCGAAGAGCAGGGTCGCGACCGTTGCCGAGAGAGCCAGGTTGACGAGCTGATAGGGCAGCTGTGATTCGAGCCCAAAGATGCCGAACATCGCCTTGTAGAGAACGAGGGAGAGCGCGATCAGGTGCCCGTTGTGCGGGGTGAGCAGCGACCCCGGCGACCAGGAGCGGTAGGCGAAGATGTATGCCCACTGATCGACGAGCGGCGTCAGGCCCCGCGCCAGGTAGAGCAGCAGGAGCGTCGAGGCGAGGATCGCGCAGGCCAGCGCCAGGATCGCCCCGTGCCGCCTCAGCACGGGGGTCAGGCGGCTCGCTGGCCGAAGTAGGCGGAGCCGGAGAGGGCGCGGTCGAAGCCCGACCAGGACTCGCCGGCCGGCAGCTGGCGCTCGAGGCGGTCGAAGCTGCCGAGGCGGCCGCCGAGGTTGTCGATCATGTGCACGAGGACGGCCTCGCGGGTCGCCGGGACCACGGGCGAGCCGTGCTCCAGCGAGCCGTGATGGGCGAGGATGATGTGCAGAACGGCCTGGGCGAGGGCGGGATCGAAGCCCTGGATCTCCTCGATCTCGCGGCGCACCTTGTAGTAGCCGAGCGGGATCTCGCCCTGCAGGCGGCCGGCGTCGGTGAGGTCGATCGCCAACGGGTCGTCGTTGTAGGCCTCGGTCTTGCCGATGTCGTGCAGGAGGGCACCGGTGACGGCGACGTCGCGGTCGATGCCGGGGAAGTAGGCGGCGGCGGCGCTGACCGCCTGGGCGACGGAGACGGTGTGCTCGAGCAGCCCATGCCGGTAGGCCTGGTGGTAGGTCTTCGCCGCCGGGGCGTCGCGGAAGCGAGCCCAGATCTCCGACTCCTCGCCGAAGAAGCGGTCGAGCAGGTAGCGCAGCTGGCGATCCTGAATCGTGGCCAGCAGCTCGCGCAGGGCGCCCTCGAGCTTCTCGAACGGCTCCTCGGAGGCCGGGGCCAGGTCGGCCGCGCGGTACTCGTCCACGGCGGCGGCGCGCAGGCCGGTCAGCTTGATCTTCGAGCCCCAGCGCTCGCTGGTCTCGAGATGGCCGGCGACGTGGACGGCCGCCCCGGGCTTGGCGACCGCGTGGAGCGCCTCGGCGTCCTCCCAGGCGACCGCCTCGACGCTGCCGCTGCCGTCGCAAAGGACCAGGCGCAGCCAGGGCTCGCCGTTGCGCTTGCGCCGCAGCTCGCGCTCGCGCACCGCGTAGACGCCGCCGACGCGCTGGCCGTCCTCGAGCTCCGCCAGCGGCACCCGCGCTGCGATCAGCGTGTCGGTTAGCGCCTGCTGCTCCATCTGGATTTCAAAGTAAAGAGAGCGGCGGACGCTGTGCGAGGCGTTTGCGCTACGGAAGCGGCCGGGCGAGCCGCAGGCCGCCCTCGAGGTGCCCGCCGGGGCCGCTGATGCGCAGCGCCGGCAGCGCCTCGCTGGTGAGCAACCCGGTCTCCGCCGTCGACTCGGCGGCGATCTCGAACCAGCGCTCCGACCGAGATGGGACGTCGACGAGCTCGGTGACGATCGGTACGTGACGGCGCAGGGCGAGCAGGCGGTCGCCGTGGGGAGCGTGGTCGCCGTGGTAGCCCCAGGCGCCGCGCAGAGCCGTGGCTCCGGCGGCGCCCTCGGCGCGCAGGCGGCGGATCAGCTCCAGGTGGAGGGCATGACGGCGGTGCTCGGAGCGCTCCGAGCAGTAAACGGTCAGCTTGCGCCAGCGTTCGAGGCCGCTGCCGTCGTTCGCCGGCAGCGGCGGCGGCTCGGCGAGCGCCCGTCCGTCGCGGCGACACACGCACACCGCCTCCAGGGTCGCCAGCGGCCCCTCGAGCGGCTCCTCCAGCTCGGCCAGGGCCGCGGCGATTCGCCCGCGCTCGCCAACCGCGATCGTCATTGCCGGCACCCAGGCGTTGGCGCCGAAGAAGCGGGCACGCAGGCGGCGCCCGCCGCTCACCCCGTCGACGCCGACGAGCACGGTGGCGCCGGCGACGCCGTGGCGATGCAGGGCGGCGACCACTGCAACGTGGGCCGGAACGCCGCCGGACCGCTGGCGGCGGCCGGTGTAGACGGTCAGCTTCACCTCCTCGTGCGGCTCGTGGCTGGGCCCGTGCCCGCCGCCGGCGAAGCGCGCGCGCTCGAGGGTGAGCAGCCCGTCGCCGGCGATCTCGACCAGCTCCGGCACCAGCGCCTCGATTCGCTCGCGGCGGTCGACGCCGATCGCGACCAGGGGGAGATCCTCGGAGAGCGAGAGCAGGCGGTCGGTCTGCAGGCGCTGGCTGGCGCCGAACCCCTCGGCGCCGCGCAGCAGGATCCCCGTCGCCAGCCGGTGGCGCTCGAAGAGGTCGAGCACCGCCTCAGAGAGGAAGCGGCCCCGGTGGCGGTCGTGCTCGCCGAAGTAGAAGCTGAGCTTGAGCGCTTCCGTCGCTGCGCTCACAGGGCTCCTCCCAGCCAGTGGCCGACCGTCACCGCGGCAAGGCCGGCGGCAAGCGAGAGGCCGAGGTTGAGCCAGAGCAGGCCGGCCCGGCCCGCCTCGCCGAGGCGTTGGGACTCGAACACCCAGGTGGAGAAGGTCGTGTAGGAGCCGACGCCGCCGCCGGCGACGATCGTCAGCGCCACGCCGTGCAGAGCGGCCCCGGCGAGCACCCCGAGCAGCGCCGCGCCGCTGAGGTTGACCGCCAGGGTGCCCGCCGGGAAGGGCCCGGCGGCGCGCTCGGCGACGGCGGAGTCGAGCAGGAAACGGGCGAGCGCGGCCGCGCCCCCGAGGGCGGCGACCGCAATCCAGGCGGGGGCGCTCACCGGACCAGCCTGGTGCGCCTTACGGCGGCGGTTGCCAGCTGGATGCAGGCGAACCCTCCCGCCAGCGTCGCGACGACGTAGCCGACGGCGAGGCCGAGGTGCCCGCCGTCGAGCATGTCGAAGAGCTCGAGCTGAAGCGTGGAGAAGGTCGTCAGCGTCCCGCAGAGGCCGGTACCGATCAGCGGTCGCCGGTAGCTCGATGGCGGCAGCCGCTCCTGCAGCCGCGTCACCGCGTAGCCGAGCAGCAGGGCCCCGACCATGTTGGCGGCGAAGGTCGCCCAGGGCCAGCTGTCCGCTCCGTGTGGAAACGCCTGCGCGAGCCCGACCCGGGCGAGCGCCCCGACCACCCCGCCGGCGTAGATCGCCAGCAGCTCCCGTCCATCGAGCCTCGGCAGCCTCATGCCTCTTCCGATTCGACCCGGGCGACGATTCCCTCCACGACGCGCTCGACCTCTTCGAGGCGGTTCGGCGGGAGCGGCAGGTCGCGGAGGCGACGCCGCAGCTCAGCCGAATCGGCGAGCCCCTGGCGAAGCGCCTCTTCGGCGAACTCCCAGTCGCGCTCTCGCCCGGCGGCGCACTTGGAGAGCAGCAGGTCGTGCACCTCCAGGCACCATCCCGTCGCGCCGCCGGTGTTCTCGTTGCTGACCCGGATCAGGCGCTCCTCCCAGCCGGCGGGCAGCGTCGCCGTCTCCGGCCCGACCGCGTGGGCGTAGTAGCCGAAGGTGGAGTCGAAATAGGAGCCGTCGCCGAGGCTGCCGTCGATCTCGTCGGTCAGCTCGGGACGGTTGCGGGGGTAGACGTCGGCCTCCCGCGAGACGAGCAGCGCCTCGGGGGCGTCTGGGAACTGGCCGAGGATCGCCTGGCTGCCGACCACCACGATGTCCGCATCTTCGGTCACCGCGGCGGCGGCACGCAGGACGTGCTCGAGCTCGGCCCGGCGCAACCGTCGCCCTATCTGACGGTCTCGATGATCCGCCCGCGCTCCTGCTCGTTGAGGACGCCGGCAAAGGGGCTGTTCTGGCGCAGATCCCGACCTGCCTGCGTATCGGCAACGATCGCCGCGCCCACCTCACCGACCGGCTCGGCGAGCAGCTCCCGCCAGCGCTCCGCGTAGCGCGGATGGAGGTGACCGTCGGCGGCAAGCCACTCGACCCTCTCCCGCGCCTCTTCGAGCATCTGCCCGTCGAGGCGCTCGGCGATCAGCCGGTGGTAGGCGAGCGCTCGCCGCTCGGCGGTGCGGTGGCCGCCGGGTGTCCGCCGCTCCTTTCGGGCGGCGCCAGAGCTGCCGATCTCCGCCGCCGCCTCCCGTCGGCGCTTCAGCGCCTCGGCCAGGAGGTGGCGGTGCCCGCCCTCGCGCAGCAGCTCGTCGATCGACTCCCGCAGCTCGATCACGACTTGGCGCGGCACCTCGCGCCGCCCGTGCGGGGTCACCACGACCGGGACCTGGCGCGCCGCGACCCAGCGGTCGAGCGCGGTCTGGCTGACCCCAAGGATGTGGGCAGTGCGGGAACGGGAAAGGGTCGGACCGAGCCGCGATTCGAGGTCGCGGCGTACCGGGCCCACCTCGTGAGCCGCCTCAGGGATCCGCTCCGCGCGGCGCAGACGCACGATCCCGTCGACGAGCTTGTCACTTTCAGCCACGCCGGCCATGCGCCCAAGGGTAGCAGCATGTTGAGGAAACTGAGGTATATTCCTCAATATAAGTTCATTGATTTCTATCAATGAATTGCTAGGATGTCGCCCGTGGCCGACCTCCCGGTGCTCGAATGCTGCACGCCGCTCGCGGGGTCCTCGCTCCCGGAGGAGCGAGCGGCCGAGCTGGAGCGCGTGCTGAAGGCGCTCGCCGACCGGCACCGGCTGCGAATCGTCAACCTGCTGCTGCGCGCGGGGGGCGAGCCGGTCTGCGTCTGCGAGGTGCAGCCGCTGCTCGGCCTCTCACAGGGGACCGTCAGCCACCATCTCAAGCAGCTGGTGGAGGCCGGCGTGATCGCGCGGGAGACGCGCGGCACCTACAGCTACTTCAGCCTCGTGCCCGGCGCGCTCGAGGCGGTGCGTGACGTGTTCTCGGTGCCGGCACGCGTCGCCCTCCCGACCGATCCCGATCCGTCCCGCATTCGCCATGTCATAGATGGCGAATGCGGGACGGATGCCACCACCTGCCGCTGAGCGAACCTGATGGACGACCGCCCTGATCTGGCTCGCCGCGCGGCCGCCGAGGCAATCGGCGCCTTCGCCCTGGTCTTCGCCGGCTGTGGAGCGATCATCACCGACGCAGTGCACGGCGGCGTGCTCGGCGCGGTCGGCATCTCGCTCGTCTTCGGCCTGGTGATCATGGCGATGGTCTACGCGACCGGACACCTCTCGGGCGCCCACCTCAACCCCGCGGAGACGCTCGCCTACGCTCTCACCCGCAACTACCCGCGCCGCGAGGCGCTCGCCTACAACGGCGCCCAGCTGCTCGGCGCGAACGCCGCCGCAGCCCTGCTGCTCGCGGTCGGGCCGAGCCAGCCGGCCGGCCTCGGCACGACGCTGCCCAGCGTCGGCGACGGCAGCGCCCTCGTCTACGAGGCCGTGCTGACCGCCTTCCTGATGTTCACGATCATGGCCGTGGCGACCGACACGCGCGCCGTCGGCGCCG
>CAZQET010000437.1:0-2908 GCA_964591825.1 uncultured Conexibacteraceae bacterium | reverse complement strand
TGTCGGGGGTTTTGCGGGCGTGGGGCGCGGTCTCGTGGTGCAACAGCGGGGCGGCCCGCCGAGACCTCCCCCAACTCCCTCATACTCAGCCGCAATGAACGACCGCCTATTCGAGAGCGAAGAGACGCCCCCCGCTGGTGTCCCAGCTCCTGATGCGCCATTGGCGGTGCGGATGCGCCCGCGAAGCTTGGATGAGCTTGTGGGGCAGGAGCACGTTCTGGGGGAGGGGTCGGCGCTGCGTACCGCGATCGAGAGCGGGCATCCGCATAGCGCGATCCTCTACGGACCACCTGGGAGCGGCAAGACGACGCTGGCGAGGATCGCGGCGAGTGGGGCGCGGGGGGCGTTCGAGGAGGAGTCGGCGGTCAATGCCGGGAAGGCTGAGATCAGGGGGGTGATCGAGCGGGCGCGGGAGCGCCGCAAGGCGACGAATCGACCGACGATCCTCTTCCTCGACGAGATCCATCGCTTCAACAAGGCGCAGCAGGACGCGCTGTTGCCGGCGGTCGAGGATGGGCTGCTGACGCTGATCGGGGCGACGACCGAGAACCCCTATTTCGAGGTCAACTCGGCGCTGCTCTCGCGCTGCCAGATCTACGAGCTGCGGCCGCTCGCCGCCGAGCAGGTCGAAGTGCTGCTGCGGCGGGCGCTGGCCGATCCGGAGCGCGGCTTGGCCGACCCGCCGCCGGTCGAGGACGCCGCCCTGGCGATGCTCGCCCAGCGCTCCGGGGGAGACGCCCGGGTCGCCCTCTCTGCCCTGGAGCGCGCGGTGGAGCGCGCTTTCGACCTCGACCACGGTGAACGTGGGTCAAGCCCCGTGGCGATTGGCGTCTCCGCGGTCGAGGACGCGCTACAGCGCAAGGCGCTCGAATACGACCGCGAGGGCGACCGCCACTACGACTTCGTCTCGGCCTGGATCAAGGCGACGCGGGGCTCGGACGTCGACGCCTCGCTCTACTACCTGGCGGTGATGCCGGAGGGCGGCGAGGACCCGCGCTTCATCGCCCGGCGCATGGTCATCCTCGCCTCCGAGGACATCGGCAACGCCGATCCGCAGGCGCTGCTGGTCGCCGACGCCGCGGCGCGCGCCGTCGATCGGGTCGGGCTGCCCGAGTGCGCGCTCAACCTCGCCCAGGCCGCGGTCCACCTGTCTCTCGCGCCCAAGTCCAACGCCTCCTACAAGGCGCTCGCCGCGGCCCGTGCCGAGGTGCGCGAGAACGGCGCTCGCACCCCACCGGACTACCTGCGCGATGCCCATTACCCGGGCGCGAGGAAGCTCGGTCGCGGCGAGGGCTACCGCTACGCCCACGACGAGCCGGGTGCGGTCAGCGATCAGCCGCTGATGCCCGAGGGAATGGAGGGCCACCGCTTCTACTCGCCGACCAACCGCGGCTTCGAGGTCGAGCTCGCGCGCCGCCTGGAGGCGCTGAGGACCAGGTTCGGCCGCGGCTGATGCAACCGCAACTTCTTCGGTCGGCCGTGTTTTAGAGGTCGGCTTTCCAAGCTAGAGCCAGGGAGAGCCGACACACCGGCCGGAGGCCTGGACTGGGGGCCTCCGGCCGGGAACAAAAAGGGGACAGGGGGGAACGGTGACTGCGCCTCGCTCGACGGGCGCAGTTGCCGCGTTCAGGGTTCGTCGCCCGGGGGTGCTCCCCGCCTGCTCTATCGTCAGGGCATGACCGAGGAGAAGCTGCGACTGGGTGGCATGGCGCTCCGCAACGGGCTGCTGATCCACGGGCCCACCCACTGGGCCGCGGCAGTGCGGCGTGCGGACGGATCGCTCGAAATCGCCTCGCAGCCGAAGCCCGAGCTGGCGCCGCAGCTGGCCGCCCGCGTTCCCGGGCTGCGCGGGCCGCTGAAGCTGCTCGAGGCGATGGCGGTGCTGCCGCTGGTGCGACGGCGGATGCCGGCCGCCCGGCTCCCCTTTGAGGACCGGCGGGTGATCGGCACGATCGGCGCGACGTTGGCGCTGACCGCGGCGCTGCGCAAGCGCTTCGG
Source organism: uncultured Conexibacteraceae bacterium (assembly GCA_964591825.1). GTDB lineage: Bacteria > Actinomycetota > Thermoleophilia > Solirubrobacterales > 70-9 > VRUE01. Next base: position 910 of record CAZQET010000437.1, on the reverse strand, counting down.
CAGCTCCGCTCTGCGCGAGGGCGCCGTCCAGGTTGTCGGCGCGGCGCCGGCCGTCGTCGCCCTGCTCGACCGCGACCTCGCCGCCTACCACGGCGTCGAGCACAAGGCGATCGCCGCCTACGAGCAGGACGCCGACGACCCGGCCGGCGTGCCAAAGGAGCACGACCGTTGCGGCTCCAACCTGATCGCGCCGATGATGCTGCTCTCAATTGGCGGCACGCTCCTGCTCGAGCGCCTGGTCGAGCAGCCCGGCCCGGCGGCCCGCGCCGTCGTCGGCCTCGCCGGCGCCTCGCTCGCGGTCGAGATGTTCGCCTGGAGCGACCGCCATCACGGCGATCCGCTCGCCGAGGCCTTCCACACGCCGGGTCGCGAGATCCAACGCCTGATCGCCACCAAGGAGCCGACCGCCGAGCAGCTCGAGGTCGGCATCGCGGCGCTGGCCGAGATCCTGCGAGCCGAGGGCGGCGCATAGACTCCGCGCCCGTGTTCACGAGGCTCGACCACATTGGCGTCGCCGTCGAGGACCTCGACGCCGCCGTCGCACTCTACGAGGAGAGCTTCGGCATGGAGCTGGGGCTGCGCGAAACGGTGGCCGAGCAGGGGGTCGAGGCGGCGCTGATGAACGTCGGCGACGGCCACGTCGAGCTGATGGCGGCAACCGGGCCCGACACCCCGGTGGGCAAGTTCATCGCCAAGCGCGGCGCCGGCCTGCACCACGTCGCCTACGCGGTCGACGACATCGACCCAGTGCTCGAGCAGCTCGCGGCGAGCGGCATCGAGCTGATCGACGAGCGAGCGCGGACGGGGATCGGCGGCAGCCGCGTCGCCTTCCTGCAGCCGCGCTCCACCGGCCGCGTGCTGACCGAGATCGTCGAACCCCCGAAGGGAGGCCATTGATGGCAGACGCGCA
>CAZQET010000436.1:0-11930 GCA_964591825.1 uncultured Conexibacteraceae bacterium | reverse complement strand
CTTTCCTCTCATTCGAATTACGGTGTTTTTCTATCTCCTCGCGACCGCAAAAGCGGAAGCAACGAAGACGGAGCTCCTCCCCTTACTTCTCCCGGCTCCGCAAAGGACCCGGGCCACAGTGGCCCGGGTCCTTTGCGATGTTTTCGACTGCTGAACTTCGACTGCTAAACGGTGCCGCTGTCACGGTAAGCCGCTCCAGTTCTGGTCGCTTACCAGCTTGACTTCGGCTTCGCCGTCGAGAATCACTGCGCCTTCTTGGGCAAATTTGTTGAGCGCTTTCAGGCTCGTTAACGGTGCGAATTCTTCAATCGTGTGGGTTAACGCTTCTAATTCTAGGCCCATGTTGTTGCCGACGTCTTTGACGGCCAGTGACCCGAACACTTTCACTTCTTCGCCGAAGGCACAGCCTGCGGCCAAGCGGATTACGGCGAAGACGTTGCCGGTCTTCGGGACGATCAAGGTGACGCCGTCTTTTTCACCACCCGCTAATTCGTGTAACGTCAGTAAGGCGTAGCCTTCTTCGCTTAAGATGACCCCTTTGGTCGCGCCGTCCACCGGCACGCAGGCGGTCGATTCTTTTCCGTTGACAAACGTTTTGCAGCCGCTGAAGTCGACTTTGGCGTTCTTGCTTGCCTCGCTGATCGCGCCTCCCGGTTCCAGGTTGGCGTTTAACAGCGTGCCTCCGGTGCATTCGAAGGTGAAGGCGTTTTTGCCGAACGCCGTTGAGAGAGCGCCTTCGCTGTTGACGAGGCCCCCTTCTATCGATTTGTTTTCGCTGGTTTTTTCCAGGTTCCCGGTCGCCACCATCCAGGTCCCTTCGGCCTGAGCGGCGCTGGCACTGAAGGCCATCAGGCCGAGTGCCAGGACGCTGAGGCTGAAGAGCTTCAGCAGGTGTCCGCTTCCGTTCATCGGGTTTCTTTCCTCTCATTCGAATTACGGTGTTCGACGCCGCCGCGGCTCGACCTCTCGCGGAGCAAGGCAACGATGGCATCGCATGGCCTACCACATTGAATCGCCGAGTCAAGAAATGGAGCGACATGTTTTCTATCTCCCCGCGACCATGCCGCGCGAGCGCCTCTCCTCCGCCTGAGAGCCCAGCCGAGCTCAAGCCAAGGCGCCGGGGTCTCCCCCGGCGCCTTGGCGTACCTGCTTAGGGATTCAGTTCGTCGTTTTTCCTGACCGCATTAGCGGATCCGACGAAAATGGTGTTGTTGAGGATTGCGGTGTTGTGACCTGCAGCGGCCGGCAGGCCGGACGCAGCGTTGATGATCGGGTCGAGCACCAGTTCGACCAGGAAGCCACCACAGCCTGTCGCGCCCGGTGCCGACCAGGCGTTGTCGACGAGCGAGGCGCCCTGAGCTTCGAGAATCGAGCCTCCTTCGAGGATTTCGAAGAAGCCAGATGAGCCGTGGATCGGTTTGTTCGGCGCCGGCGGGTTGGTTTCACCCGTCGTCAGTTCCCATTTGATCGGCGAGCTTGACGAGCCGACATAGCAGCTGCTGCCCAGGAACGGGTTTTCGAGGTGAACCTTGACCGGCATTTTCAGCGCCACTTCAGCTTCGGCGACGAGGTTGTTTTCGCTGACCCTGATTTCGCTCGCCGGCTTGGCCAGTTCGAGTGTCGAGTTGAGGCCGGTGAGGCCGTTTTCGAATGTCAGTTCGCAGGCAAACCGCAGGAACGGTTCGCTGATTTCTTTACAGTTGACGAGGCCCGCGAGTCCCCCAGGCACCGGTTGGGCCGCTTTCGAGAGCGTGATCCCGTTGGTGGCGGCGAAGAAGGGTGAGAATTCTTCAACTGCTTTGCCATAGCCGCCTTGCAGGACGACCGGGTTGACGATCGGCACTTTCTTCGAGCCGAGCACGACTTCGCCCGATTCGGTCACCGAGTAGATGCATTTGCGCACCGATTCGTTTTTGTAGGGGCACTGGGCAAACCGGGTGAATTCTCCGGTCAGTTTGGCCTGAGCCGTGGTGGCCATGCCCATCACCGCCAGTGCTACGACGACGAGAGCCGTCAGGGCCCTCTTCGTTCTGTGGGTGTGCATATCTCTCTCCTTTGTTGGTTTGATCGATGGAGGAAGTGTTCAGAGCGACCTCTCAACCACGGGCGTACACCGCGGGCAAGAGCCCGACGTCGCCGGACGTGGCGAGCACTTCTTCGCGCAGGGCTCGCGCGTCGAAGCCGCTCTTTGGTTGAAGGCGCTTCGGCAGCGCATAGAGGGCAAACATGTACGCTTCGCCGCTTTCGGAAGGGCAAATCGAGTAGCCGCTCTTGCCGAAGCTGTTGCGGCCGACCACCGCTCCGCTGGGCAGCTCTCCGCTTTCGATGCCTTCGAAGCTGGGGTCGATTCCGGCCACGGCCCAGTCGAAGAAGATCTCGCCTTCGACCGGCTGTATGTTCATGGCGAAGAGGACGAGTTCGGCGCTGTTGGGTGGCACGCCTCGCCAGTGGAAGCTCGGCCAGCGATCCTTGCCGTCGCACGTATACCTCGCCGCCAGCCGACCCGGGTGTCCCGGGGTGGGGACGATCGCCGGACTCTCCACGCTGAGGTCAGCGACGGTCGCGTGGGCGACCTGTTCCGGAGTTGGTGCGCTCTCGCGCGCGCCCTTCGGTTGAGCTATGTGCGGGCCGTTCTTATGGGAGCTTCCAGCCCCTTGGGAGCCGCCACCCTCCGTCGAAGGGGAGTTCGAGCCCCGGTGGGACCCTCCATTTGGCCGAGAGCTAACCCCGTCGGAGCTGGATTCTCCACCCCTCGCTGTGGTCGCTTCGGCCGTGGTCGCCTGCGATGGAGCAGGGGCACTCCCCCCGCAACCAGCGAGGAGGATCACGCCCACCACCGCGAGCGCCGGGACGATCCCGGCGCTCGCGGTCCTCACGGCGTCCCTCAGGAAACGCTCAGCGGCTGTTCTCTGTGCCACTGGAATGCTTCGGTTGGGAAGACGCCGTTCCATTCGATTTTCTGGCTGAGCGCTTTCAGCGACGTTCCCGTCGCGCTCAGGGTGGTCGAGTTGAACGTCGCCGTTTCTTCGGCGTTGTTGATCAGGCCGCCGGCCGACCCCGTCACTTTGACGAGGGTTTCGTTGAGCACACAGCTTTCGCCACCGTAGTAGATCGAGACCTTCACGCCTTCGATGACGATGTAGTTGGAACTGCTTACCGTGGTCAAATGCGACGGCCAGGGCAACGTTTCGGCCCCGATCGTTTCGACCGTGCAGAATTTGCTGTTGGTGGAGCAGTTGTAGAGGGGGAGTTCGGTGACTTCCCCTTTACCCGTGCCGCCTTCGTTTTTGATGCTGAGCTTGTAGAGGAAATTTTCACATTTGGTGGTGAGACCCGGGATCGACATCGAGCTTTCGAACGCTCCTCCGAGGATCACTTCCGAGCCTTCCAGCGATTTTTCTTCGAACTTCCAGGCGGGGCTTGCGCTCGCGCTCACCGCGAACGCTGCGCCGAGCACCGCCAGGGCCGCCAGGACGGCGGCGAGAGCTGTCAACTTCGTTCTCATCGTCTGATCATCTCCTTGCGGAACTCGCGCCTAGGGGTTTGCTTCGTCGTTTTTCTTGACCGCGTTGGCCGAGGCGACGAAGAGAGTGCCGTTGAGGATCGCCGTGTTGTGCCCGGCGGTGGTGGTGCCCAGCTGCGAGTTGATGATCGGTGTGACCAGGAAGGAGAGGATCCCTCCGCAGCCGGTTGCTTTGGGCGCCGACCACGCGTTGTCGACAAGCACCGCGCCTTGGGCTTCGAGAATCGACCCTCCTTCGAGGATTTCGAAGAACCCGGAGGAGCCATGGATTGACGTGTTGGGCGCCGGCGGTTTAGTTTCGCCCGTCGTCAGTTCCCAGTTGATCGGCGAGGAGCTCGAGCCGACGAAGCAGCTTTTACCGAGGAAGGGGTTTTCCAAGTGAACCTTCACCGGCATTTTCAACGCCACTTCGGCTTCAGCGACGAGGTTGTTTTCGCTGATCCTGATTTCGCTCGCCGGCTTGGCCAGTTCGAGCGTCGAGTTGACGCCGGTCAATTTGTTTTCGAAGAAGAATTTGATCAGCGCTTTGACCAGGGGCGGCTGCGATGCTTCGGGCACGATGCCGAGCAGTCCGCCGGGGACGTTCTGGGGGGCTTTGGAGAGCGTGATGCCGTTGGTGGCGCCGAAGAAGGGTGAGAAATCTTCGACCGCTTTGCCGTAGCCGCCCTGCACGATCACTTCTTTTTCGATCGGCACTTTCTTCGAGCCGAGCACCACTTCGCCCGATTTGGTCACCGAGTAGATGCATTTGCGTACCGATTCGGTTTTATAGGGGCACTGGGCGAACCGGGTGAATTCGCCCGTCAATTTGGCCTGGGCGCTAGCGGCCAGGCCGAGCGCGGCGAGCGCGAGCGCCAAAAGCGCCACACACGCCACTCTCCCTCTGTGCTTTTGCATGACTCATGTCTCCTGTCTTTGCTCAATGGACTGGGATGACTGCCGATGAAGATCTCTTCGGGGGGTCTCGCCTAGCGGCGTCCGCGCCCCGCTTTCCCGCCTCCTTTGGGCTTTTTCGCCTGCCCCCCCTTGCACTTGGCTTGAAGCGGCGGGCGGGAGTCGTTTGCCTTGCCGTTTTGGCCGTCCATCTGAAGAACGGCGCGATGTTCGCCGCGGCAGATGTCGGTGGAGTTCTGAAAGAGCCCCTTCTTCGCGCCCTGCATCGTGATGATCGCCTTGGAGAGCGGGGCGTCGGGGATCTCGGGGAAGGTGACGCGAAGGCGTCCCTTGACCGAGTCGACGTGGCCGACGGCGTCGAGCGCGAGCGGCTGCCAGGCGGGCCCGCGCAGGGCGAAGACGGTGTCGGGCAGCTCCTGGCTGGAGGAGCGCAGATAGATCGCCCCTTCCAGGGGATAGGCGAGCAGCGGGCTGATCGCCTTGACGTGGCCGTAGATCGCCCCGGCCGGGCACTGGTTGGCGGCGTACTGCACGCGGGTGCAGATCGTGCGGAAGTGGGCCTGGTCGATGAACTCCGAGCGCGGCAGGGTGAGCGAGGTACGGGCGATGTTGGCTTCGCCAGGCTTTGATTCGAGCACCGCGCGCAGGCGCGGGTGGGCGCCGCGGTGGGTCGGGCCGAAGAGGCGCAGGTGAAGCTTCGGCTTGAAGGCGAGCGAGGAGCAGCCGCCGACCTGGAAGCGCTCGAAGAGCGGCGCGGGGAGGCCGAGGGTCGAGGTGGCCCGCCCGCCGAAGGACTTCTCATCGCAGGAGGTCGGGTTGAGGGTGAACTGGGGGCGGCTGGCGTTGACCGCGACCGAGCGCAGGTCGACGGGCACGCCGTCGAGGACCTGGGGCAGCGGATCGGAGACGACCTTGCCCTGGGCGGTGGTGGGATCGACGTAGAGGGCGCTCCTGACCACCACGGCGCCGAGGTCGAAGGGCCCCGCCACGGCGGGGGCGATCGCGACAAGGCTGAGCGGGGCGCCCCTGTAGGGGCCGGCGAGGTAGGCGTAGCCGGTCGTGTAATAGGGGGTGGGGCCCGCTCCGGCGCCGGCCACCACCGTTCCGACCTCGCTCGCGGCCGGGCAGCTCGGGTCCGCCTGCTCGAGCGCGCCCATTTCGGGCTTTTCGCGGCTCTTCGCCTGGGCGATGTCGGCCTCCGAGCACTCCTCCACCCCGGCCAACTTCGCCAGGAGGCCGCTCGGCAGGGTGGCTTCGATCCCGCCCAGCCGCTGCGTGCCGTCTTCGCGTGAGAGCTTGAAGAGCAGCGGGCTGTATTTGCCCGCCGCGGGAGAGAGCGCGCCGGCCGTCAGCTTGGGGGCGTTTGGCAGCTGGGCCTCCTGAGTCGGGCAGGGGCCGCCGCCGGGGGCGGCAGTGGGCTGGAAGCTGTCGGTGGGGAAGGCGTCGCTTGCTTCGGGGGCGCTCCAGGGGGTGAGGTCGGCTTTGGTGGTGTAGGTGCCGCAGACGGGCGGGGTGATGAGGGCGCTGCGCGAGCCGCCGAAGAGGCTGACCCTGACGTCTTGCAGCGGCAGCTCGGGGTTTTCGGTGAAGCGGGTGGTGATCTGGCCCGTCTTTGGGTCCAGCTCCCCTTCGCCGGCGAGCTTGGCGTGGACGCCGGTCTTCTCGTCTTCGACCACGAGGTAGACGGCGACCAACTTGCCGAAGGGGTTGGCGAAGGGCTGGGCGAGGTAGATCGAGCCGTGCAGCGCTTCGAGCACGGGCTTCCCTTCTTCCCTCAGCACTTCGTGGGCTTCGTTCCTTTGCACCAGCGCCGGCGAGGTCGCCGAGACGGTGCCGAGCTTGGCCGCGTCGGGGCAGCTCTGGGGCGCTTCGGAGAAGCGAAGCCGGCCTTCCTGCTGGCCTTCGTAGCCGATCTGGGCCTCGGTGCAGGCCCCCAGCCCCGCCGCCTGGGAGGGATTGACCGCCATCCCGGCGGGAAGGGTGACCGTGGCGTCTTTGAGCGTCGCGCTCGCGCGGCCCGAGAGCGGTTCTGGGTGCGGTTCCTCCTGGGGCTGGTGCAGGTCGAACTCGAGACCCGAGGGGGAGTCGGTGAGGTTGGTGGTGGGCCTCGCTTCGATCGTCGGCGCCGGTTCATAGGAGAGCGCTTCACAGCCCGTGAGCGAGACCGCTTTGCCTTCCAGATCGGCGCTTTCATAGAGGGCTTCGTGCTGGGGGCCCGGCGGGCTCGGTTCCTCCCAGCTGTCGGTGCGGGCGTCGAAGCCAAGCGGGAGCCCCGAGCAGTCGCCGGGCATGGTTAGCAGGGGGACTTCCCCAGAGGGCAGGTGTTTGCCGCCGCGGAAGTGGTCATGGGCCGAGGCGGAGGGATCGCCCCAGATCTGGGACTGAGCGGCGAAGATCGGCTGCTGGCCGAAGGCGATCGCGTCCCTGACCTCGGCCTCGATGCGGTACTGATCGGCGGAGCGCACCTCGACGAGCACGTGGACGAAGATGCCGATACCGCCGATTTCGGTGGCGATCTCGGCCGGGTAGCCCGGCGGCGGCACCATGTTGTAGAGGGGGCTAGTGAAGAATCCGTTGATGCCGGTCTTGAGGGCGAGAGTGGTGACGTCGGTGACGCCGAGCTGCGATCCGTCAGGGCAGCCTTCCTCGCCGACCAGCTCCGCCTCGGTGCAGAGCACCGGGCTGGCGGCGGGGTCGCCGACCATCCCGCGCGGCAGCTCGACCGAGAAGTCGCGGGCGTGGCCGTCGTTGCTCAGCGCTCCGCCGACCTCCTTGGTCGGGAAGCCGAAGTCGACCGTCTGCTGGTAGGGGTGAGAGCCCGCCAGCGTCGAGGCGAAGCCGTCGGCCTCGTTGGCCGGCGCGGCGAAGCCAGGCAGGAAATCGAAGGGGATCGGTTCGGTCTGCACCGAGGCCGGGAAGGTGACCGCCGCCTGCTGGGAGGTCCCGCCCCCGCTGACCGTCGCCTGCAGGTCGGCGGTCCGCTCGAGCCCGCTCGCTTCGACCGTCACTTCGGCCACCAGCAGGTCGCCGGGCTGGATCGATTCGCTCGTGCGGCAGCGGGCCTTGCGGGCGAGCGCTTCGAATTCGCAGGGCGGGGGCGCATTGGGATCGTTGGCCTTGCCCCTGGCTTCGACCGGCACGACTTCGGGCGGCAGGCTCACTTCAACCACCGATTCGCCGCTGGTGGCTTCGCCGCCGACGTTGGTCGCGATCGCCAGCACTTCGGTCCTCCCCCCCGGGGCGAGGTTGGACGGCAGGGCGTTCAAGGTGAGGCTCCAGGCGGGATGCGCCACGGCGGAGGCGCCGGCGGGCAACGCCGCCGCCGCGACGAGCAGCAGAGCGAGGACGGCCGGCAGCTGCCTGCGCGCGCTCATCGTCCCTGCCTCCCCTCGGTCTTGCGATGGTGCTTGCGGTGCTTTTTCCCGTGCTTCTTGGCCTTGCCGCGCTTGGGCTTGGGATTGGGGGGCCCGACGAAGCCCGGGGTCGCGGGCGTCGCTTCGGCGGGCGCTTGCTGGGCGGGGCCGTGGCAGGCTTCGGCGCTTTCGCAGACCGGAGGCGGCTGGGGGTTCTGGGAGACGCCTCCCACGCGGGCGTCATAGACGTCCTGCAGTTCGTCTTCGTCTTGGCCGACCAGCTGCTGGCGGGTGAAGAAGAAGGCGTCTTCGCCGCTTTCGGAGGCGTCGGCGAAGAAGGAGGGGCGGCTGTCCTTGCCGCTGGAGATCAGATAGAGGCAGCCTTCGTCCTCAGGTGAGTAGGAGGGGCCCCCTTCCTCGCAGCTGCCGGCCCCCGGCGCCTCCCACTCATAGACGTCCAGGCAGACAGGGACGGTGGAGCCCGGGAAGCCGACCGGCGGGCAGGCTTCCCGCCCGTTGACGTCAAGCGGGCTGAGCGCTTCGGCGCTCTCGAAGAAGGCGCGGTCCCCTTCGTCGGCGAGCACGCGCGAGAGCAGCTCCGCGGTGCCCGGCCGCGGCGAGGCATCGGGGAAGGAGACCGAGCTCAGGCTCGGGCCGGCCCCGACCGCTTCTCCGGCGGGGTTGCAACTGATGCAGGCGATCTGCGGGTCGCCGACGCGGTAGCGGTAGAGCTCGGGCACGCCTTTGTTTTCATAGGCGCTGAGCTTTTCCTGGGAGCGGAAGAGCAGGGTGCGCCCGTCGGGGCTGACGGAGGCGCTGCGCGGGGCGTAGCCGCCCGAGCCGTAGATCCCCTGCGGCGCGGGCAGCCAGTCGCCCGCATCCGAGCCGGTCTTGCCGCCGACGGCGTCGAGCCGGGCCAGGTAGGCGATCTGTCCTTCGTGCCAGAGGTAGAGGTTGCAGCTGCCCCCGATCGAGTTGATCGGGCCGTGGGCGAGGGTGGTGTGGCAGTCGCCCGGCGCCGCGCCTTCGGCCAGGGCGCCGTTGGCGGCGAAGTAGACGTAGGAGCCGTCGCGCGAGGCGCCGAGCACTCCCTGCACGTCGGCTCCCTCCCCGCCTTCCTCGGCGCTCAGGTCGGTGAGGCGCTCCCCCGGCTGCGCTTTCGCGTCGAAGCGGTAGAGGTCGTTGCCGGGGTTGCTCGGCGCCTCCCCGTTGATCGACCAGTAGAGGTGGGCAGAGTCGGGGGCGAGGCCGATCGGGGTGCCGGCGACTTCGATGAATTTCCGTTCGCAGCCGGGGATTTTGTCGCATTCGCCCGGCACCAAGTCGATCACGGGCGCGCGGCCGATCGTCTTTTCTTCCGAGCTCGCCCAGTAGACGTTGCCGCCCTCCACGGCGATGCCGCGGATGTCGGCGAGGCCGCCATGTGAGTGCTGGGCGAGCAAAAGCGATTCCGGGGCTCCGCCTTCCAACGGCAGACGGCTGACGAAGCTGGTGCCATTTTCGTCGTTGCTGCCGGTGAAGTAGACGTGGCTTTCGTCGAGCGCCACGCCGTGGGGGGTATTATGCGGTTCGAAGAAGAGCTGATCGACTTCGCTGGCGGCGCCGGCACCGTTCAGCTTCGCCCGCCCGATCGCCTGGAACACGGATTTTTCCGCCGTTGCCGCGTTGGCCCAGTAGATGTGAGCGGAGTTGGCGGCCACCCCTTCGGGGTTGAAGGCGCCGGTGATGAATTCCGGTTCGACTCCTTCTGCTTCTTCGCTCACCGAGTTGATCTTTGCCCGCCCGATCGTGCCGCAGCCCTTGACCGACCGTTCTTGTTTGTCCAATGGGCCGGTGTTGGTCCAGTAGACGTATTCGCCCTGCACGGCGAGGTAGCGGGGGGCGTCGGCTTCCTTGACTTCGAATTCTTCTTTTCCGACTTTCACTTCGCATTCGGTCGCTTCGGGGGTGATGAAGGCTTCGGGGTTTGCGTCGCTGATTTCGGCCCGCCAGATCTCCCCCGCCCCCGGGTCGACCCAGTAGAGGTGGGAGCCGTCGACGGCGAGGCCGACGGCGTGCTTGCCGGGGATGAACTGGTCTTCGCGGTGTTCGGGGTTGCCGTCGATTGTGTCGCGCGAGATCTCTGCGCTGGGCTGTTCGGGGCCGGTGTTGGCGTCGTCGGTCAGCTTCTCGGGCGAGGTGAAGAAGGCGAGCGAGCCCTCGACATTGGCGCCGAGGAAGGCGGCGGGCTGGGGTCCGGCGGGGTCGGCGCCACCGGTGCCCTCGCCGTTTTCCTTCTCGGTCGCCGAGACGTGGAGCGTGCAGGCCCTCTGGGGCTCCGTGCACTCGCCCTGGCCGTCGTGGGCGCTCTGGGGGTGGGTCGGGTTCTCGCGCAGGTAGAGCTGCCCGCTGCCGGCGGCGGTGAAGTAGACGTCGCCGTTGGGGGCGATCGCGTGGAGGTCCTGAACGTAGGAGAGGCCGGCGGCTCCGCCCCGCCCGAGGCCTGCGGCGTTGATGCCGGCACCCCAGTCGTAGGGGCCGGCGAAGGCGCCGCGGGGCAGGGCGGCTTCGGTTTCGGCCTTCGTGTTGAGCGTGCTGACGAGGCTCAGCGCTTCGCTGCCGGCGTCCCAGGCGTAGAGGTTAGAGGCCCCTGCCTGGGGTTCGCCTTCGGGCACCGCCAGGGCGGCCCTGGATTCGAAGAGGACCACCGAGCCGTCCGCGGAGGCGCCGGCGTAGGCGTATTCGCCGTTGGCGACATAGGGGGTGAGAAGCTTGGTCTCCCCGGTGGCGGTGGATTGCTCGATCAGCGCTTCGGTCCAGGGTTCGCCCAGGATCGTCGCGTTGGAGAAGACCTCAGAGAAGTCCGGCAGCCAGCCCAGCGCCTGGGCGCGTTCGGCGCTAGTCGCCGGTGGCAACAGGCCCCTGGTGGACCAGCCCGCCCCCCCGCGCAGGGCCAGGTACATCGGCAGATCCTGCGCGCCTTCGCCGCCGGGGATGCCGAAGGTCGAGCCGAAGGTGATCCCCTTCCCGTCGGCGGAGGCCTTCACCTGCGCCAGGGCGCCAACGATATCGCCGCCGTCCTTCTCCGTCGGCGAGGCCTGTTCGTAGGCGCGGTCGTCGGGCAGGCCCGACAACGGCGGGCCGTAGGTCACGAACGTGCGATCGGGGCCTTTGACAGTCGTCGCGTTGTGGGCGACGAGGCGGAAGTGATAGACGGTGCCCGGTGTGAGGCCTTCGACCGTCGCCTTGACGAGCACGGGACTGCTCCCGCTCGGCACGTTGGCGTCGGGGACCGGCACCTTAGTGCAGCCGCCCTTGGCGCATTCCCCGAGCCCGTATTCGAAGTGGTAGAAGCCTGCTTCGCCCTCGGGATTGAGCATCGCTTCCAGCGTCGCCTCTTCGGTGCCGACCCCCGAGGCCGTGGTCGCACTTATCTGCGGGGCTACCGCCATCGCTGGCTGCGCGGCAAGTGCCGAGAGTGCGATCGAGACGATCAGACCAAGTCCGATCCAGCTCAGCCTTGCCTTCTTCCTCCCATTCCTGCCCTGCCCCGCCGCTTTCAACCTCAATCCACTCCCCTTCTCCCCTTGCTTCTCCCCGGCTCCGCTCCGGACCCGGGCCACGTGGCCCGGGTCCTTTGCGATGTTTTCGACTGCTAAACGGTGCCGCTGTTACGGTAAGCCGCTCCAGTTCTGGTCGCCTTCCAGCATGACAGTGGCTTTGCCGTCGAGTGTTGCTTTGTTTTCAGCCGTTTTGTTGGCCGCTTTCAGTTCAGTTAACGGTGCGAATTCTTCAATCGTGTGGGTTAACGCTTCTAATTCGAGACCCATGTTGTTGCCGACGTCTTTGACGGCAAGGGTTCCGAATACTTTCACTTCCGCGCCGAAGGAACATTCTTTTTCCAAGCGGATTATGGCGAAGACGTTGCTCACCTTCGGGGTGATCACGGTGACGCCGTCTTTTTCACCGCCTGCTAATTCGTGTAACGTCAGTAAGGCGTACCCTTCTTCGGAGAAGATCACGCCTTTTTCGGTTTCGGTGGCATTCACCGGAACGCATTCGGTCGCTTCTTTTCCGTTGACAATCGTTACGCATCCGCTGAATTTGACTTTGGCGTTTTTGCTTACCTCACTGATCGCGCCTCCCGGTTCCAGGTTGGCGTTTACCAGCGTGCCGCCGGT
>CAZQET010000435.1:0-2721 GCA_964591825.1 uncultured Conexibacteraceae bacterium | reverse complement strand
TGGCGAGGTGCAGGCGCTCCAAGAGCCAGAGTCGAGGCGGCATTCAAAGGAGGCGATGCCGGAGCCACTGCCGTCGGAACCGGAGAATTTGAATTCCGCGGCGGTTGAGGCAGTGGGGCTCGGTGGGTTCTGGTCGATCTGGGTGTTCGGCGCAGTCGTATCGACGCTCCAGGTGAAGCTGGCTGGCGATGCGTCCGCGTTGCCGGCTTTGTCGATCGCGCGGGTTTCGAAGGTGTGGCTGCCATCAGCCAGAGAGACGAATTGCTTGGGGCTCGTGCACGCGCTCCAGCTGCCGCCGTCCAGGCGACATTCGAAGCTGGCGATGCCGGAGCCGCCGGTATCGGAGCCGCTGAATTTGAATTCCGCGGCGGTTGAGGCGGTGAGGGCCGGCGGGTTAAGGTCGATCTGGGTCTGTGGCGCGGTGGCGTCGACCGTCCAGGTGAAGGTGGCTGGCGTCGCGTCGACGTTGCTCGCTTTATCGATCGCACGGGTTTCGAAGGTGTGGGGGCCGTCGGCCAACGAGGCGTAGCTCTTCGGCGAGGTGCAGGCGCTCCAGCTTCCTGCGTCCAGGCGGCATTCGAAGCTGGCGACGCCCGAGCCGCCGGTATCGGAGCCGGAGAATTTGAATTCGGCGGCGGTGGAAGCTGTGAGGCTCGGCGGACTCTGGTCGATCGTGGTCTGGGGCGCGGTGATGTCGACGCTCCAGGTGAAGGTGGCGGGCGATGCGTCGGTATTGCCGGCTTTGTCCAGGGCGCGAGCTTCAAAGATGTGGGAGCCGTCGCTGAGGGAGGCGTATTGCTTGGGGCTAGCGCAGGTCGCCCAGCTTCCGCCGTCGAGGCGGCATTCGAAGCTGGCGACGCCGGAGCCGCCGGTGTCAGTGCCACTGAATTTGAATTCAGCGGAGCTGGAGGCCGTCAGGCTCGGCGGGTTCTGGTCGATCTGGGTAGTCGGGGCCGTCGTGTCGACGCTCCAGGTGAAGCTGGCGGGAGAAGCGTCGGCGTTGCCGGCTTTGTCGATCGCACGGGTTTCGAAGGTGTGAGAGCCATCGGCCAATGAGGCGTAGGTCTTCGGAGAGGTGCAGGCGCTCCAGCTCCCAGCGTCCAGGCGGCATTCGAAGGAAGCGACGCCAGAGCCGCCGATATCAGTGCCGCTGAATTTGAATTCGGCGGAGCTGGAGGCCGTGAGGGCTGGCGGGCTCTGGTCGATCGTGGTCTGAGGCGCGGTCGTGTCGATGCTCCAGGTGAAGGTGGCTGGTGTCGCGTCGGTGTTGCCCGCTTTGTCGATCGCCCGAGCTTCGAAGGTGTGGGAGCCGTCGGCGAGAGACGAGTAGCTCTTTGGCGAGGTGCAGGCGCTCCAGGAGCCAGAGTCCAGGCGGCATTCGAAGCTGGCGATGCCCGAGCCGGAGCCGTCGGAGCCGCTGAATTTGAATTCCGCGGCGGTGAAAGCTGTGAGGCTCGGCGGACTCTGGTCGATCGTGGTCTGCGGCGCGACCGTGTCGATCGTCCAGGTGTAGGTGGCGGGGCTGGCGTCGGCGTTGCCCGCTTTGTCCAGGGCACGGGCTTCGAAGGTATGGGATCCGTCACCCAGAGAGGCAAATTGCTTGGGGCTCGTGCAGGCGCTCCAGCTTCCAGCGTCCAGGCGGCATTCGAAGGAAGCGACGCCAGAGCCGCCGATATCGGTGCCACTGAATTTGAATTCGGCGGAGGCGGAGGCCGTGAGGCTCGGCGGGTTGAGGTCGATCTGGGTCTGTGGCGCGGTGGCGTCGACCGTCCAGGTGAAGGTGGCTGGCGTCGCGTCGACGTTGCTCGCTTTATCGATCGCACGGGTTTCGAAGGTGTGGGAGCCGTCGGTGAGGGAGGCGTAGCTCTTCGGAGAGGCGCAGGTGCTCCAGCTGCCGCTGTCGATACGGCATTCGAAAGAGGCGATGCCTGAGCCGCCGGTGTCAGAGCCGCTGAATTTGAATTCGGCAGAAGCGGACCCTGTGAGAGTCGGCGGGCTCTGGTCGATCTGGGTGGTCGGCGCAGTGGTGTCGACACTCCAGGTGAAGGTCGCCGGCGTCCCATCGGCGTTGCCGGCTTTGTCGATTGCACGGGTTTCGAAGGTGTGGCTACCGTCGGTCAGGGAGGCGTAGGTCTTCGGCGAGGTGCAAGCGCTCCATGAGCCGCCGTCCAGGCGGCATTCGAAGCCGGCGATGCCCGAGCCGCCAGTATCGGTGCCCGAGAATTTGAATTCGGCGGAGCTGGAGGCCGTGAGGGTCGGCGGGTTGAGGTCGATCTGGGTCTGTGGCGCGGTGGTGTCGACGCTCCAGGTGAAGCTGGCGGGAGATGCGTCGGTATTGCCGGCTTTGTCCAGGGCACGGGTTTCGAAGGTGTGAGAGCCATCGCTCAGAGAGGCATAGGTCTTCGGCGAGGTGCAAGCGCCCCAGGCGCCGGAGTCGAGGCGGCATTCGAAGGAGGCGATGCCCGAGCCGCCAGTGTCGGTGCCCGAGAATTTGAATTCGGCGGAGCCCGAGGCGGCAAGGGTTGGCGGGTTGAGGTCGATCTGGGTCTGTGGCGCGGTGGTGTCGACACTCCAGGTAAAGGTCGCAGGCGTCCCGTCGACATTGCCCGCTTTGTCGATCGCGCGGGCTTCGAAGGTGTGAGAGCCGTCGGTGAGGGACGAGTAGCTCTTCGGCGAAGTGCACGCAGCCCAAGAACCTGCGTCGAGGCGGCATTCGAAGGA
>CAZQET010000434.1:0-3753 GCA_964591825.1 uncultured Conexibacteraceae bacterium | reverse complement strand
CCTCGACCAGGGCGTCGCGGGCGCCCTCGCTGGGCCGGCCCCGCGCTCTCTTGCTTGCCACCTCCACGGCTCACCAGTATGTTACCGACTATCAGTCTGTAATAACCGGCGCCGCACTTGCCGTCGGAACATCTCCAGAGGAGGAACGATGAAGACGTACGTGATCCGCAGGGAACGCGCCTGGAACTCGGCTGAGGAGCTGGAGGCCACCGCCGCCCGCTCGAAACAGGTCGCCGAAGACGATTTCCCCGACGACATCGCCTGGATCCGCAGCTACGTGATCAGCGAGCCGGGCGGCACCCTGGGCACGGTCTGCATCTACCAGGCGAGTGGTGACGAGGCGGTGCGGCGGCACGCGCAGCGCGTGGACATGCCCGCCGACGAGATCCTCGAGGTCGCCGACACGGTCGTGATCAGGCCCGACCCCGAGCCCGAGCCCGCCGCCAACTGACAGAGGGGCGGCCGCCTGCGAGAATGCTCGCGTGGCGACCGTCGAGCGCTCCACACCCGCAGCGACCCACGAGGTCTTCAACCAGGCGACCCCGCTGGAGGACTACAACCCCTTCGACGCTGATCGGCCACTGCGGGAGGCGCTGCGCCGCGAGGGCGCCGATTGGGCCGAGGACCGGGCGCGCGAGCTGGGCGCGATCGCCGGCTCGGCGCAGACGATCCGCTGGGGCTTCGAGGCCAACGAAAAGAAGCCGCGGCTGAAGACCCACGACCGCTACGGCCACCGCATCGATGAGGTCGAGTTCGATGCCTCCTGGCACGAGCTGATGCGAATCGGCGTCTCCCACGGCCTGCACGCGATGCCCTGGCGCGAGCCCGGCGTCGGCGCCCACGTCGCCCGCGCGGCGATGTTCATGCTGCTGATGCAGGTCGAGGCCGGCGTCGGCTGCCCGATCTCGATGACCTACTCGGCGATCCCGGCCCTGCGCAGGCAACCCGAGCTGGCGGCCGAGTGGGAGGAGCGCTTCCTCTCGCTCGACTACGACGAGTGCTCGCTGCCGGCGGATCGCAAGAGCGGCGCCCTCTGCGGGATGGCGATGACCGAGAAGCAGGGCGGCTCGGACGTGCGCGCCAACACCACCGTGGCGAGGGCGCTGAACGGCGGCGGGCCGGGGGCCGAGTACGAGCTGGTCGGCCACAAGTGGTTCTGCTCGGCGCCGATGTGCGACGCCTTCCTCGTCCTCGCCCAGACCGAGTCCGGCGTCTCCTGCTTCCTGATGCCGCGCTGGACGCCCGATGGCGAGCGCAACGCCTTCCAGATCCAGCGGCTCAAGGACAAGCTCGGCAACCACTCCAACGCCTCCTCGGAGCTCGAGTTCCGCGGCGCCTGGGCGCGCATGGTCGGCGAGGAGGGCCGCGGCGTGCCGACGATCATCGAGATGGTCAACCACACCCGCCTCGACTGCGTGATCGGCGCCGCCACCGGCTATCGCGCCGGCGTCGTGCAGGCGCTCAACCACACCGCCCAGCGTGCGGCGTTCGGCAAGGAATTGATCGACCAACCGCTGATGCGCAACGTGCTCGCCGACCTCTGCGTCGAGTCCGAGGCGGCGACCGTCGCGGCGATGCGCCTCGCCCGCTCCTACGACGAGGTCGCCGCCGGCGACCGCGAGGCGGCCGAGTTCCGCCGCCTGGCCAACGCGGTGCTCAAGTACTGGCTCTGCAAGCGCCAGCCCTCGCACGCGGTCGAGTGCCTCGAGTGCCTCGGCGGCAACGGCTACGTCGAGGAGTCGGGCCTGCCCCGCCTCTACCGCGAGGCACCGCTGGCCTCGATCTGGGAGGGCTCGGGCAACGTCCAATGCCTCGACGTGCTGCGGGCGATGGTCAAGAACCCGGCCTCGGTCGACGCCTTCTTCGCCGAGGTGATCGAGGGCGCCGGCGCCGAACCGAAGCTCGACGCCTACGTCGCTGCGCTGACGGACGAGATTCCAGGCGACCTGGAGACGATCGAGAGCCGCGCCCGTCGCATCGTCGAGCGCATGGCGGTCGCCCTGCAGGCCTCGCTGTTGGTCCGCTACGGCGACGAGGCGGTCGCCGACGCCTACTGCGCCAGCCGCCTCCGCGGCGATTGGGGACAGGCCTTCGGGACGCTCCCCGCCGGAGCCGACTTCGGGCGGATCATTGAGCGCCACCGGCCGCTCGCCTGACGTCCATCGAGTCGTCGATTCGTCTCAGAGAGAGGATCGAGTCAAGGCCGCGATCCGCGCATCCGACTTTGACCCCACTCTGGTGTGGTCAAAGTCGGATGGGTGCGCCGCACCCGCTCATGGGGCCGACGACCTCAATCCCCGGGGCGAGCTAAGCGGAGGGGGACGCCTGCCGACGCAAGGCGCTGAACTTCGGAATCCGTAGGCGGAGTGCCGTTGCTAACGAGTGGAGCTGGCGTTGCGCAACGCCCGGCCCACCTGCTCGGCGGTGATCACCCCGGAGAGGCGGCCGTCGACGTCGACGGCCATCACCGCGCCGAAGCGACGCAGGGCGCGGTTGGAGAGCAGCGAGTCGAGCGGCGCATCGTCGCGCACCTGGAAGGTGCCGTCATCGCGCTCGAGCAGATCGGAGACGTGCGAGGTCGTGCGCGAGGTCTCTGGCACCTCGTCGGCTTTGTCGCGGACCACGAGGCCGAGGAAGCGGTGGGCCGCGTCGACGACCGGGAACCAGGGCCAGCGGTAGCGCAGGAAGTACTCATCGAGGGCCTGCTCGACGCTGAGCTCGTCGGGGATCGCGACCGGTTCGCGGTCCATCACGTCGGCCACGGTCAGGTCGCTGATCTGTCCGGTGAGCCTGGTCTGCATCGAGGCCGCCTTCGCCGAGCTGTTGATGACGAAGCCGATCAACGCCAGCCAGACGCCGGTGAAGGCAGCGCCGCCGGCGATCAGGACGAGGCCGCCGCCGATGAAGATGAAGGCGAAGACGCGGCCGAGGTTGGCGGCAAAGCGGGTGGCAGAGTTGCGATCGCCGGTGCGCCACCAGGCGATCGCCCGCACGATCCGACCGCCATCCATCGGGAACGCCGGCAGCAGGTTGAAGAGCAGCACGAGCAGGTTGATCGATGCCAGCCAGCCGATCATCGCCATCACGCCCGAAACCCCGGAGCCGGACTCGATCAGCACTGCCCGCCGGAACTCGCCCGCGCCGACGGCGCCGATCCCGATCGCGGTCAGGACGACGACGATCGCCAGCGTCACCAGCGGGCCGGCGACCGCGACCTTGAACTCCGCCGCGGGGCCGTCGGATTCGCGATCGAGGCGCGCCATGCCGCCGAAGATCCAGAGCTGGATGCTGGAGATCCCGATGCCGTTGCGCAGCGCGGCGAAGGCGTGTCCGAGCTCGTGCAGGACGATCGAGCCGAAGAAGCCGAGGGCGCTGATGACGGCGAGGGTGAACGGAGTCGTGTTGGAGCTGCTTTCTCCCAGCACGTCCCCGTAGAAGCGCGAGAGCCAGAAGATGACGAGGAAGAGGACGAGGAACCATGACCAGTCGACCGTGATGCGGATCCCGCGGACGTGGAAGAGGGTGATCGGTTTGCCACCAAGCATTTGGCTAAATCGTACGGGGCGGATCGACCCGTACGAGTTCGAAGCATGGCGGCAAGCCAGAAACAGCTCCAGAAGTGACTCGAGGAGCTCAAGCAGCCAGCCTACTACCACCGGCCCAACGAGATCGCCGCCAACGTCGACTACGACGCCCTCGCCTCGATCCGCCTCAGCGAAGCAACCATCCGCCACCTCGACGAGCACTGGCTCT
>CAZQET010000433.1:0-2285 GCA_964591825.1 uncultured Conexibacteraceae bacterium | reverse complement strand
CAGGGAGCTCGGCTCGCTGCCGCAGATCGTCGGCGCTCTGGACGCGCGCGCTCAGCGGCGAGCGAGCGAGCTGTTCGAGCGGCTCGGGGCGACGATCGTCCCAGTCTCCTCGCTGGAGGCAGCCGAGACGGTAAAGCTGATCTGCAACGCGCACACCGACGTGCTCTACGGCTTCGGCAACGAGGTGGCCCTGCTGGCCGAGCAGCTCCATCTCGACGCCGCTGAGCTGATCGCCGCGGCGAACGACGGGTACCCGCGCCCGGATCTCTCTCGCCCGGGTTTTGTCGGAGGCAGCTGCCTGACGAAGGACCCGCACCTGCTCGCTGCGTCCGTCGCCGAGATGGGGCGCAGGCCGTCGCTGATCGAGGCGGCGCGTGACCTGAACGCCAGCGTTCCGGAACGCGTCGGCCGCCGGGTCCTTTCCGAGCTGAGGGAGGTCGGCTGCGACCCGGCGAGCGCATCCGTGCTCGTATGCGGAATTGCCTACAAGGGCAGGCCGGCCACGGACGATGTTCGTGGCGCCGCCGCCCCCGACGTCGTCGCCGAGCTCGCTGGTCGGGTAGGTGCCCTGCTGGGCCACGACCCGCTGGTTGCGCCTGCCGTCGTAGCTGAGATCGGCTTGGAACCGGTCACGTTGACCGAAGGGCTCGACGCAGCGTCGGCGGTGATCTTCCTCATCGACCATCCGGACTATGGTTCGGCGGCGGTGCGGGACGGGCTGGCGCACATGAAGCCTCCCATGCTCGTCTACGACGTTTGGGGCATCGTGGAGCCATGGCTCCCAGTCGGCGATCAGGTCCGCTATCTGCGGCTGGGTCGAGGCGGGCGGCGTTAGACGCCGTCTCGGCTTCGCGTGCTCGCCGATCGCGACAGTCTCCACTCAGTCCGTTGGCGGCGGCTCGAGCAGCGCGGCGTACGCGCTCGCGCTCATCCGCTCGCGCAGCGTCCGTGTGTGACGGTCGTGGTCGAAGAGGTGGGTGTAGATGTCGAGCGTCGTCGTTTTGTGGGCGTGGCCGAGGATGCGGCTGACTTCGGGGACGGACGTTTCTCCGTCGATGATGAGGTGGCTGGCGAAGGTGTGGCGTAGGTCGTGGAAGCGCAGCGGTGGCCAGTCGTCGTTGTCGATGCCGGCTTTGCGCGCGGCGGCGCGTAGGCCGCGGCGCACGACGTTGCGCTGGGAGCGGGCGCTGCCGGTGCTGCTGGGGAAGACCCAGTCCTCGTCGGCGGCACGCGCGCGGGTGACGCGGTCCGTGGCGAGCATGCGGACGAGTTGGTCGGGGAGCGGGATCTCGCGTACGGACGCTTTCGTCTTGGTCGGGACGCGTCTGCCGGGCTCGCCGCGGCGGGGAACCGAGAGCTGCCTGCGCACGTGGAGGACGCCTGCTTCGAGGTCGATGTCCCCCCAGACGAGGCCTAGCGCTTCGGAGATCCGCATTCCGCTGCCGAGCGCGGTCGCGACGATCGGCCGGTAGGCCGGTGAGCAGGCGTCGAGCAGCGCGGCGACCTCCTCGCGGCCGAGGGCGCGCTGTGCGCGCGGGACGGGCCGCGGGCGCTCGTCGTCCAGGAGCCGGGCGGCGGGGTCTTCGACGATCCAGCCGTGGCGGTGGGCGTAGCGCAGGATCGAGCGCAGCGTTGCCAGCGCGCTCGCGCGGGTCTTCTCCGAGTAGCCCTCACTCCGCAGCGCGACCAGCCAGGCGGCGATGTCATCGACCGTCAGCGCGCTGATGCGACGCCGGCCGAGCAACGGGAGGACGTGGCGGGTCAGGTGGTAGCGGTGGGCGTCGAGCGTGCTCTGGCGGCGCTCGCCGGCGGCGAGCTTCGTCTCAAAGCCCTCGAGCCAACGGCCCGCGACGGTCTTGAACAGCGTGCGCGGGGAGAGCGGCAGCTCGCGCCGCAGCGCTGCCGCTGCGAGCTCGTGGCGTGCTGCGCGGGCGGCGGCGAGGTCGGGGCCGATCGTGCGAAACAGGACGCGTCTGGCCTGCACGACGCAGACCGCGTAGTTGCCGTTGCGCTGGCGGTAGATGCCGCGCTCGACCCGCTGGCGGTCAGGCGCACAGGGGTCTCCGACGGCGGCGTCGGCCGCCGGACGGCCACGCCCGTGGGGTGCCCTCACGGAACGGATCCGGCTGCGCCGAGCAAGCCGCGATCGGCGCTTGACTACAGCTTGACTTCCGGTACCGATGCGTCCTGATCTGGCCAGGACCGACGACAGGAAATGACCCATTTCCAGGTCTTTCTTCTATGGAGCTAGCGAGACTCGAACTCGCGACCTCCTGGGTGCGATC
>CAZQET010000432.1:0-16477 GCA_964591825.1 uncultured Conexibacteraceae bacterium | reverse complement strand
CAGCGCCCAGTCCTTCATCGCCGCGGCGACGGCGTCGGCGGTCTCCACGTCGATCGCCTCGCCGGCCTCGAGGCTGCCCTGAAGCCTCTCGAAGGCGTCGCCCGGCAGCCGTTCGCGCTGCACGGCGACCGAGAAGACGTTGGCGCCGAAGGCTTCGTTCTCGGGCAGGGTCAGGTCGATCGCGCCGAGGGCACCATTGGAGCTCCACTGCGCTGCGGTCACGTTTTGCTGGCGGATACGGGTCATGCTCTGGTCGTCCCTCGCTTGGCCTCGCGCCCGCTTCGCTGGGGCGCGGTCGGTTACCGGTCTACTCCCAATAGAAGAGCCAAAAGAGCCTAGTACTCGCAGCTCGAAGATGCCTTTGTACTCGGGTACAAGGATCGTCAACGCGCCTTGTCCCGCTGTCACCTTCCCGCCCTCACTCCTTCCCTAACTGCACCGAACTGCAGGCCTCTGGAGCCTCCGGAAATGGCTTGCCGGTAGGGTTCCGCCGCCCCCTAACCCCCGGAGGAAATCCAGCCAAATGTTCGTCTCGAAAGCCGCTGTCGTCGGCGGCGGCACCATGGGCGGCGAGATCGCACAGGCGATCGCCGCGGCCGACATCCCCGTCGTCGTCAAGGACGTCGACCAGAAGTTCGTCGACGCCGCGCTGGAGAAGGCGCGCGCGGTCACAGAGGGCCAACTGTCGCGCTTGGTCAAGAAGGAGAAGCTGACCCAGGAGCAGGCCGATGCCCGCCTCGCCGAGGTGATGGGCTTGATCGCCGGCACCACCACCTACGAGGAGTTCGCCGACGTCGACTTCGTGATCGAGGCGGTGCCGGAGCGGATGGAGATCAAGCAGGCCGTCTTCCGCGAGCTCGACGCTGCCACACCCGGCCATGCGATCCTCGCCTCCAACACCTCCTCGCTCTCGATCACCGAGATCGGCGAAGCGACGCTGCGTCCCGACAAGGTCGTCGGCTTCCACTTCTTCTACCCCGCTTCGGTTATGCCGCTGGTCGAGGCGATCGCCGGCGAGGACACCTCCGAGGAGACCGTCACCGTCGCCTACAACTTCGCCCAGGCAATCAAGAAGCAGCCGATCGTCTGCGGCGAGGTCCCCGGCTTCGTCGTCAACCGCATCCTGATGGCGACGATCGGCGAGATCTGGCGTGCTCAGGAGGAGCAGGGCCTCTCGCTGAAGGCGATCGACGAGGCGATTGCCGCCGCCCAGGTGGCCCCGATGGGCCCCTTCTTCCTCACCGACCTGCTCGGCCTCGACACCGTCCTGCACGTCGCCGAGCACCTCGCCGACTCCTACGGCGAGAGCTTCTACGTCCACAAGGGTCTGCAGCAGCTGGTCGCCGACGGCAAGCTCGGCGCCAAGTCCGGCGGTGAGGGCTTCTTCAAGGACGGCGAGGAGAACGTCCCCGGCGACGCTCAGCCCGACGCCGAGGAGCTGGTTGCGCTCTTCACCTGCCGTGCCCTTATCGAGTCCTGCCTGCTGGTCGAGGAGGGCATCTGCTCGGTGCGCGACATCGACCTCGGGATGATGGCCGGCGCCGGTCTCGACCCGCGCCGCGGCCTACTGCCGCCGTTCTGGAAGGCCGACGTCGAGGGGCTCGACACGGTGCTGGAGCGAATGGAGGGCCTGCAGGAGCGCCACGGCGACCGCTTCGCGCCGCCGCTCCTCCTGCGGCGCCTGTTCGCCCAGGGCCGCCATGGCCTCAAGGCCGGCCAGGGCTTCTATCCCTACCCACAGCCCGATGACGGTGATCAGGCCGAGACGGTGAAGTTGGAGACGCGCGGCGACGTGGCGATCGCCTGGCTCGCCAACCCGCCGATGAACGCCGTCTCGCCCGACGTGATTCGCGACCTGAAGACGGTCTGGGAGCGGGTCAGGGCCGCCGACGGCGTCGGTGCGATGGTGATCGCCTCCTCGGTGCCGGTCGTCTTTTCCGCCGGCGCCGACATCAAGGCCTTCACCCAGATGGACGAGTCCGGCGGTGAGGAGCTGATCCACACCGCCCATGCGCTGCTACGCGACTTCGGCCAGGCGCCGGTGGCGACGATCGCTGCCGTCAACGCGATCGCCTTCGGCGGCGGCTGCGAGGTGGCGATGGCCTGCGACGTGCGGATCGCGGCCGAGGCAGCGGTCTTCGGTCAGCCCGAGATCAAGCTGGGGATCATCCCCGGCTTCGGTGGCACCCAGCGCCTGCCGCGCCTGGTCGGCCCCAACAAGGCCTTGGAGATGAACCTGGTCGGCGACGCGATCCTCGCCGGCGAGGCGCTGGAAGCCGGGCTCGCCAACCGTGTGGTCCCCGACCACGAGCTCTTCGAGACCGCCCTGATGTGGGGCCGCAGGCTGGCCGGCCAGGCGCCGCTGGCAATGGAGCAGATCAAGCGCGTCTCCCACGCCGGCGACCTCGACCAGGGCATCGAGGCCGAGAAGCGGGGCTTTGCCACCGCCTTCCGCAGCGAGGACGCGAAGGAGGGCATCGGCGCCTTCCTCGACAAGCGTACGCCGAAGTGGAGCGGCAGGTAGCGACTGCATTGACGGACGTCGAGCGACTGGCGGAGCTGATCCGCCAGTCGCGCTCGACCGTTGCCCTCACCGGCGCCGGGATCTCGGTGCCTTCCGGGATCCCCGACTTCCGTACCCCGGAGACGGGCCTCTGGGCGAACGTCGACCCGATGGAGGTCGCTCACATCGACGTCTTCGAGCGCGACCAGGCCCGCATCAGGTCCTACTACCGGCCGCGCTTCCAATCGCTCGGCGACAAGCGACCGAACGCCGCCCATGAGGCGCTCGCCGAGCTCGAGCACCGCGGCCAGATCGATGCCGTGATCACCCAGAACATCGACCGCCTGCACGGCGCCGCCGGCTCGCTCGAAGTGGTCGAGGTGCACGGCTCGATCGAGACCTCCTCCTGCCGGCACTGCGCCACCTCATTCGGACCCGCGGAGGTCGAGGCGCTCTTCGACGAGGAGGGGGTGGCGATCTGCGCTGCCTGCTCGGGCCCGGTGAAGCCCGACGTCGTCCTCTTCGGTGAGATGTTGCCCGAGCGGGCGATGGCGCGGGCCCAGGAGCTGGCCGAGGGGGCGGATCTCCTGCTCTGCATCGGATCCTCGTTGGCCGTCTATCCCGTCGCCGGCCTGCCCGGCCTCGCCCTCGAACACGGCGGCAAGCTG
The DNA here is from genome assembly GCA_964591825.1 of uncultured Conexibacteraceae bacterium. Taxonomy (GTDB): domain Bacteria; phylum Actinomycetota; class Thermoleophilia; order Solirubrobacterales; family 70-9; genus VRUE01. The sequence goes on along the minus strand of CAZQET010000432.1, from coordinate 13,306 downwards.
GCGATCGTCACCAAGGGCCCGACGCCCTACGACGGTGACGCGGAGCTCAAGCTGGAGGGCGAGGTCGACGCGGAGCTGAGTGCGTTGGCTGCGGCCCTGCGCTAGGCGGCGCCGCGGCTCAGAATTTAACGCGCTGCCGTTCGCACTCGGCGACGATCGTCTGCGCCTGCGGCGAGTCGAAGCGAGCGGCATGAGCGCACTTGGCTTCAGCCTCGGCGCCGCAGCCGCTGACCGTTTCAGCGCCGACGATCCCTGCCGTTTGGGCGTGGATACAGCCCTTTGGGGTAGGTGGGTTGCTGTCGCCCACGGTCGCGAAGACGACGCCCAGCATCGCCGCGACGGTCACCAGCAGGACGATCGAGGCGATTCGGATCTCGCGGCGGCTGAGCCTGTAGAGCGGCGTCGTCTGTCGCGCGTAATGCCCTTCAAGCGGCATGTCAGCAGGTTATATGGCCCCTATTGACCGTACCGGCGCCAGCGTGGCGAAGATTTGGCGCCGATCTTTAGACACGTGTACGTAGTGGCTGGCGCCTCACGGCGGGAGGGTTCAGTGGTCCGAAAGCATCTAGTCGAGAAAGGAACGAACTCTTCCTATGGATTGGCTGAACGAAGGCGCCAACTCGTGGCAGATGACCGCCGCGACTCTGGTCGGCCTGATGAGCATTCCTGGCCTGGTCGTGCTCTACGGCGGGGTGATGCAGAAGCGCTGGTCGGTGAACTCGATGATGATGGCGTTCGTCGCCTTCGCGATCGTGCTCGTCCTCTGGGTGCTTGTCGGTTTCAAGATGGGATTCGGCGAGCCGATCCATGCGATCTCGAACAGCGGCTTCCTCGGCAATTTCCTCGGTAAGCCTGGTTCGATCCTGAACAGCGGCGACCTGCTCAAGCAGGCGCACATCCCGGAGCTGGCCGAAGAAGAATTCCTCTTCCCGCAATCGACGCTCGCCTACTTCCAGATCGTCTTCGCGGCGATCACCCCGATCCTGATGCTGGGCTCCGTGCTCGGCCGGATCAACTTCAAGGCGTGGATCCCCTTCGTCGCCCTCTGGACCCTGTGCTGCTACACGGTGAACGCCTTCCTGATCTGGGGCGGTGGCTTCTTCGCCCAGCAGGGTGCGGTCGACTACTCCGGCGGCTACGTGATCCACCTCGCCGCCGGCGTCTCGGGCTTCGTCGCGGCGGCCGTGATCGGTCCGCGGCTGCAGCGCGACCGCGAGGTCGACGCGCCCAACAACCTGGCGATGGTTGCCGTCGGCGCCGGACTGCTGTGGATGGGATGGAACGGCTTCAACGGCGGCGACTGGTACAGCGCTGGCAACATCGCCTCCGCCTCGCTGCTCAACACCAACATCTGCACCGCGGTCGCCTTCCTCGTCTGGGTCGCCCTCGACTACATGACGGGGCGTAAGCCGAGCCTGATCGGCTCCGTCAACGGCATGATCGTCGGCCTCGTCGCGATCACTCCCGGCGCCGGCTTCGTCAACGGTTGGGGGGCGATCATCATCGGCGTCGTCGCCTCTGTCCTCGTCTACCTGGCGCTCAACTATCTGAGCCGGATGCGCCCGTTCCGCAACGTCGACGACACGCTCGGGGTCATCTACACGCACGGTTTCGCCGGCGTCGCCGGCGGCCTCCTGGTCGGAATCTTCGCCAACAACCTGATGGCGGGCGAACACGAAGGCCTGATCTCCGGTGGCGGGCTGCACCTGCTCTGGGTCCAGGCCTACACGGCCGCGTGGGTGATCGCGTTCTCGGCGATCATGACCTTCATCCTGCTCAAGCTGGTCGGCCTCTTCGTGCCGCTGCGGATGAGCGAGGCCGAAATGGAGGAAGGCGACATCGCCGTCCACGGCCACGAGGTGTACCCGTCCGACGTGCCCTCGTTGGGGTACCCGGATGGAGTCGGCTCCGCCGCCCCGCCGACCCCCGCCGCACAGAGCGGCGTCTAACCCTCGAGGTCGGTCCCGGTCCGATCTCCTCGGCTGCCATTCCCGTATTCGCCATCGATGCGATGTTCGATACGGGAATGGTCGGCCGGGGGCGGTTCGGCTTCGGGCTACTCGGCCGCCGTTGCCTGGGGTACGCCGTCGTTGTGTGAGCGGGCAACCTCGCGCAGGGTGTCGAGCAGGGTGGCCACGGCGGGCGTGACCGGGGCGCCGCGCCGGGTCGCGGCGAAGACCCCGCGCATGGGACTGTGCGGATGCAGGGCGCGGATGCGAATGTCGCTGCGCACGGCGGAGAGCGCCAACTGCGGGATCAGGCCGACGCCGACCCCGGCTGCGACCAGGCCCTGGACCGTCTGATAGTCGTCGCTCTCGAAGGAGACGCGGGGCTCGAAGCCCGCGGCGTGGCAGGAGCGGACCACGTGGCGCGCGCAGGGGCTGTTGCCGGAGGTCTGCACCCAGAGCTCCTCGCGCAGGTCTTCGAGGCGGACCCGGCGGCGGCGAGCGAGGCGATGGCTGGCCGGCAGGGCGAGGTGCAACGGGTCGGCGAGCAGCTCGAAGCGTCGCATGCCGGCTTCGAGGCGCTCACCGACGCCTTCGAATTCGTAGAGCAGAGCGAGGTCGAGCTCACCGCCGCGCAGGCGCGGTGCGATCTCCTCGGGCTCGCCCTCGGCGAGGGTCACCTCGACGCCGGGGTGGCTGGCGCGAAAGGCGGCGATCGCCTGCGGCAACAGCGTTGCTCCGGCGCTGGGGAACGAGGCGATTCGCAGCTTCCCGGCAATCCCACCAGCGATCGCTGCCAACTCGGTTTCAGCGGCCTCGATACGGCCGAGGATGCCCTCGGTGTGAGCGACCAGCGCCGCCCCTGCGGCGGTCGGCCGCACGCCGCTGCGGTCGCGCTCGACCAGGGTCGCGCCGGTCTCTCCCTCGAGCGTCGCGATCGCCTGCGAAACCGCCGACTGCGAATAGGAGAGGGCGTCGGCTGCGGCCGAGAAGGAGCCGCGCTCGAGCACCTCACGCAGGATCTGCAGGCGGCTCGGATTCAACATAAGGAAATCTTATCGTCAAGATAGGTAACGACAGTTGTGATGATTGAAGGTCGATGGCAGCATTGGGTCGAACCTCAGCCCGACCGATCAGCACAGCAAGGAGATTCACGATGGCAACTCGCATCATCGTTTCCTACGACGACACTGACAACGACCGCGACGCGCTCGCGCTTGGCCGCCTGCTCGCCTTCAGCGGCGCCGACCTCTCGCTCGCATACATCCGCCATTCCCAGGGCGGGGCGCTCGAAGAGAAAGAGGCTGAGGATCTGCTGGCGCGTGGCGCCGAATCGGTCGGCGCGCCGGATATGAAGCGTCACGTGGTCGTCAATCCCGGCACCAGCAGCGGCCTCGCGGAGCTGGCTGAGCGCGAGCGAGCGGACGTGATCGTCTTCGGCTCCGAGTACCGCACAGCTCCTGGGGCCGTCGCGCCCGGCAGGCCGGCGCACAAGCTGCTGCTCGGTGGACCGGCCGCGATCGCGGTCGCTCCCGCCGACTTCCGCTCACGCCCGTCGGTGAGCATCAACTCCGTTGGCCTAATCGACGAGGGAGATCCGATCGCCCGGCAGACCGCCGAGAGCCTTGCCGCGGCGCTGGGGGCCAGCGTCTCCCAGCATGGCAAGGGGCATTGCGACTTTCTCGTCATCGGTTCCCGGCCGGAGTCGCCAGAGGGGAAGGTGACGCTGAGCGCGGCCAGCGACTACGAGATGGAAACCTCGACCTGCCCGGTGCTGGTCGTACCGCGGGGTCGTGCGGTCGAGCTCGCGCCGGTCGCTTCAGCCTCGCCCAACGACCCGGACGAGTCAGCTGGTCCGGCTACGCCGGCAATCGCTTAAGCCTGTTTCTTCAGCACGAGGATCACGGCCGCGACCTCCGGGTCGCGGCCGGCGATCTTTGCGCGCGCCTCCACCCAGGCGAGGGGGTTGGTCTCCTGGCCGCCGAGCATCCGAGCGACCGTCGCCTCTGGATCGTCGCTCTCGACGACGAAGGCATCGGGGTGCGCCGGGGCTGGTGCGGCGGCCAGCTCGCGCCGCGTGACGTTCTCTGACGCCCGCTGGGCGTTTGCCCAGCCCTGGCCGAAGGAGAGGTCCGGGCCGCTCAACTGCGGCCCCTCGAGGATCTTCAGCTCGCTTTCGCCGGGCAGCCATTCGCGTTCGCCCAGCTCGATTGGCAGGTCCTCCAGCCAGGGCGCGATCACCTGGGCCAGCAGCTCCTCGCGGCTGAGGTTGAACGCGCGGGCGTGGCTTATGCCGCTGCTGAGCTCGACGTGGAAGGGCACCGGACAACCATATGCTCAGGGGAATGGAGGCGTCCCTGCCCGCCGCCGTCGTCTTCGACAACGACGGCCTCCTGCTCGATACAGAGTCGGTCTGGACTCGCGCCGAGCGGGATCTCTTCGAGCGTCGCCGGCTCGAGTTCACCCCCGCTCACAAGCACGAGCTGGTCGGCACCTCGGCCGAGATCGCCGGCGGCATCCTCGAGCGGCGCCTCGGCGAGCCGGGCAGGGCGCGGGAGCTGATCGAGGAGCTCAACGAGCTGGTGATCGCCGAGCTCGAGCACGGGGTGGAGGCGATGCTCGGCGCCCGGGACCTGCTGCGCGCCCTCAGGCGCCGCGGCACTCCAATCGGCCTCGTCTCCAACTCGCCGCTTGCCTTCGTGCGACGTTCGCTGGAGATCGTCGGCTTCGTCGACAAATTCGACGTCGTCATCAGCGCTCATGAAGTCGCCGCGCCCAAGCCCGCCCCAGATCCCTACCTGGAGGCGTGTCGGCGCCTCGGCGTCGCGCCCGGCCCAGACGTGGTCGCGCTCGAGGATTCGCCAACCGGTGTAGCTGCCGCCCGCGCCGCCGGCCTCACCGTGATCGGCATCCCATCCCTCGACGGCATCGAGCTCACAGAGGCGCACGAGATCGCCGAGTCGCTGCTCGACGAAGTGGTGGCGCGTCGTCTTCGACTGGGCTAACCCAGCACGCGGCGGCGGCGGAGGACGCGCTCGCTCGTAGCCAGCAGGTCGCTGAGGGTCTCGAGCTGCTCGGGGCTGGGGTCACCTGCCAGCGCCGAGTCGGCGAGCTTGATCGCGATCTCCCGATGAGCGCCGAGCTTCGCCATGTCCTCGGCGTGGGCGGGGTCATCGAGGGCGCCGTCCAGCTCGATGAGCAGGGCTTCCAGGCCGACGCGGAGCTGGAGGGCGGCCTCGCGGGGGCGGCCGGCGTCAAGGTCGATGCGGGCACGGAGCAGGAGGGTTTCGCAGGCGTCGAGCTGCTCGCGGCCGCCGAGGACGGCGGCCAGGCGCTGCTGGGGGTGCAGCTCTTCGGCGCGGGCGCGGCGTCGGGAGCTGGGTCCACGCGTCGGGTCGACGGCCAGGGCGAAGGCAAACCGGCTGTGGGCCAGCTCCTCGCCGTTGCCATAGCCAACCCGAGCGGCCGCTGCGCGCTCCGCGGAAACGGCATGGAGGCTGGGATCCCCGCCGGCGACGGCTCGCGCGTGCAGGGCTCGGTTGAGATCGTCGATCGCCTCGCCGAGCAGGCGGTCGAGGGCCTCTTCGTCGGCGACCGTGGCGTCGAGCCAGGACCGGGCGCCCTGCTCGTCCTCAAATGCTTCAACGGCCCTGACGACGGTGGCGCGTGCGAAGGGAAGCTCATCGGGTAGTTCGCCGCTGCTCTTCTCGCGAGGCTTGCGCCGCCGCCGCCGAGCAGGGGAAGGGGCGCCGAGGGTCTCGATCACCAGGACTCGCTCGCCGTCCCCGTCACGCAGCACGTAACGGCCGTCGGTCACCGTCAGGGTGCCCGGGAGGTCGAGCTGGACGAATCCGAAGAGGCGGGTCAAAGACCCAATTCTGCTCGACGGCTCAGTCCCCGCCACCCCTGGTGGCAGGGCCGGCGCTTCCCCCACCGCCCTTGCCGTCGGGCAGCGCGTAGGGCGAGGGGGTCGTGCGGACTTCTGGGTTTTCGATTTCATCGAGGCGTTCGATCAGCCGCTCCCACTTCTGCGAGGAGAGCCGGCCAAGGCCTGCCGAGAGGCCCGAGGCGCCGCCGATGCTTTCCAGGAAGGCGGCCATCTGCTTGCCGTATTGGGTTTCCTTGCCCTCGACGTATTCGCCGTGGCTGAGCGGCACGCCCGCCTCATCGGCGAAGCCCATCTCGATCGAGCCGCCGGGGCGGAAGGTGGCGATCTGCTCGCCGGCGGCGACGTGCTGGCCCGGATGCACGGTCGCGTCGACTCCCTCGTTGACGAAGATGATCTGCCCGGCCCTGGAGCCGCTGAGCAGCTTGTAGAGGACGCCGCCTCCTTCGGGCCAGCCCGGAGCGCCGACCGCGAGGACTTCGGCGTCCCCGACCGCGAGGATCGGCCCCACCCCGGTGAAGTCAACGCCCTGGTCGATGCGCCCGGTGGTCGCCGAGAGGAAGGGGCTGACGTATTCGATTTCGGCGGCCGGGCGGTAGCCGATGTGGACGTGGTCGTAGTGGTCGGGAAGCGCGAAGCTGGTTTCGCCCGGCAGGTCCTCCAGGGAGATCACCTGGTGGGGGTGCATCGTGCCCTGCAGGCGCAGCACGGTTTTGATCAGCGCGTCGGCGAGCGTCCCCGGGCCCTGGTGGCCGGTGACCGGCACGCCGTCGATCGCGCCGATGTCGACCGCGTCGCCGCTGGAGTGCTCAGAGACGTAGCCCGAGGAGGCATAGACGCTGTGCCCGCACTCCAGCGAGGTGATCGTCAGCCGGAAGCCTTCGGAGACCAGGTACTCCATGACGGCGAGAACCCGGCGGTCGATGCGCCCCGCGGCGATGTCTTCGCGCCCGCACTGATAGATCGAGAGGCTCTTGTCGCGCAAGACGCGCTGCTCGAGCTCTTCCTTGGGGAGCAAGAGAACGCCGCTGACGCCGAGGTCCTCGAAGGGGCTCTTGCCTTCGGCTCTGTAGATCGCGGTGGCTTCGAGCAGCTTCCAGCCGTCGAGGATCGGCTTGGGGTCGATCGCATTGGCGCCCACGCCGGCGGGGCGGATCGAGAAGTTGAGGTGGGGGTCGGTGCCATCTTGGCTTTGGCCGATTCGGGCGATCACCGCTCCGCCCGCGACCCTCGAGCCGACCTTGAGCCTTGAGCCCTCGTCCTTGGCTTGAGGCTTCTGGGCGCCGCTGGTGCGGTTGGGGTAGGCATAGAGGCGCGGGCGCAGGTTCTCGCTGTCAAGCAGCGGGCGGTGGGCGCCGTTGGCGGAGAGCACGCCACCGCCCGAGCGCACGATCTGGCCGAGCTCGGCGTAGGTGTAGCGGTTGGCGTAGGCGTCTTCGAGGACGATGTAGTTGCCGAGCGAGGGGCTGTGGCCGAGCGCCTTGACCGTGGCGTCGTTGACGGCGACGACCGGGGTGCCGGCTTCGGCGAAGATGTTGATGCCGCGGGCGGTGGGCGAGGAGGAGATCACTTCGCTTGTCTGTGAGCCCGAGCGTCTCAGCGCGGTGCGCGCCGCAAGGTCATCGGCGTAGGTGGCCTTGGCGGCGACCGGGAAGTGGGCGCCCTGGGTGAGGCCGGTCAGCGAGCCGAGGAGCGCGGGTGGCAGCTTGCCGTAGGCGCGGGCGGTGGCGAGCACCTCCTGCACGTACCAGTCGGCGTGGTTGTAGGCGAAGATCGCCTTGTAGAGGTCCTTGGAGCCGCCACTCAGCTTCAGGTAGTGGGCGGCGGCGCAGATCGCGTCGACGGGGTTGTAGGGGTCCTGCTTGCCGTCGCCGTTGGCGTCCAGGCCGTAGGTCTGCCAGCTGGAGGGAAGGAACTGCATCCAGCCCAGCGCCCCGGCGCTTGAGGGGCCCATGTTGGTGCCGAAGTTCGTCTCGATCTTGTTGATCGCCGCCAAGACCTCCCAGGGGATGCCGTACTGGGTTCCGCAAGCCTGGTAGATCGGCAGGAGGAAGGGCGGGATCTCAAAGGAGTCGATTAGGAAGTTGGGCACGCCCAGGGGCGCGGGGCCAAAGGGGGCGATCGTCGTCGTCGGGTTGGCGGCGGTCGGGGTGCCCCCGGCGGCGTAGGGGGCGCCGCCGTTGGCGCCTGCGCTGTGCAGCTGCACGCCGGCGGTGGCCGGCGGGGCGCTGGTGCCGCCGGGGTTGCCGTGCCCGCCGCTGGTGTCGCCGAGGCTGGTGTTGGGGTGGGCCTTGGCGCTGCTGCCGCCGATCGAGGCCCCGGTCTGGAAGCCACCGGCCTGCTTCGTGGTGGTGGTTTCGGTCGAGGGGGGAGCTTCGACGCTTTCGTTGGTGCTCGTCTCGCCGCTGGCTTCGGCTTCCTCGCTGGTATCGGCCGGGGAGCTGCAGTCAGGGTCTTCGGCGTCGATCAGGCCATCGCCGTCGTCATCGACTCCGTTCGAGCAAGCGGGCTGTTGGGTGGTCACCGCTGGGGCGGTGGGGAGCGGAGCCGTCGCTTCCGTCGTCTGCTGTTCAGCAGCACCGGCAAAGCCGACGCCGAGCGCCGTGACGAGGCCGAAGCTGGCCAGGGCGATGATCAGTGCAAGCTTGTCTCTCATGTGACGGCGTCGATATACCCGCTGCCACGGAATGTGCAGCCAATGCCGACCCTCTCCCTGCGCAACAGGCCCGCCCAAGCTACTTGCTCGTCCAAGGGTCCGCAACGGCTCGTCGCTGCCCCCAACAAGCCCTTAATCAAGGCTGCCCCGCGCATCGGCGGCAGGATCGCAACTGGGCCGGATGCGCCGGTTAAGACGATGTCAACAGGACGCAGTCGCCGCCGAGAAGGAGTAAAAAGCGGACATGGCCGCCGAGTACGAGGATCCGGAGGGGCTGCGGGCGCGCAGCGAGCAGGCGATTGGCGAGTTCGCCCAAGCCCTGCTCGACAGCCAGGTGCTCGAGAATGCCGTGGCCGCGGCATTCGGCGCCCGCGAGAAGGCGCTCGAGGCCCAGCATGCGGCGATGAGCGCCCTCAACCTTCCTTCGGCCGGGGATGTCGAACGGCTCGAGCGCCGCATCCGCTCGCTTTCGCAGCGCCTCGAAGAGGTCGAGGACCAGATCGACCGCGTGGCGCGCGACGTCAGCGAGTTGCGCCGGCGCGTGGCCGCCCGCGAGCGCGTAGAGGACAAAGACTAACCTTCAACTTTAGGCTGAGAGTGCGCTCAGCGCGCCCTTCCCGGCACGCCTCTCGGCTTCCTCCAGGGCCTCCTTGGCAAGCACCTCGGTCGAGCTCCTCCTTCTCGCCTCCGCGACGATCAGCACGGCCGCGACCTCGACTCCGAGCCGGGCCGACTGCGCCAGCAGCGGCGCGGTTTGCATGTCGGCCGCGATCGCGTCCTCGCGTGGCGGCACCTCGCCCGGGTGGGCGTCGACGCTGAGGGCCGCACCGGTCAAGCAATCGTTGCCGAGAGCGGCGAGGAGCCGCTCGCTCAGCGAGCGATCGGGTCGCAGCTTCGCGTTGGCCCCGACTCCGAGCGCCGCAGCGCTGCCGCCGGCCGCGATCGCCTCTCCGACGATGAGCAGGCGCCCCGGCTTCGCCTCCGGATTCAACCCAACGCAGGTGCCGACCCGGATCGCTCTCCCAACTCCCAGCTCCGCCAGATCGGCGAGCACCAGGGCGGCGCTGGGCCCGCCAATCCCGGTCGACTGGATCGTCAAGGCGCGACCGCCCGCGGTCTCTCCGTAGTAGCCCCAGAGCCCGCGCGCGTGATTGCTCATCTTCGGCTGTTCGAGTAGCGCCTGCGCCAGCAGCAGCGCCCGTCCGGGGTCGCCGACGAGGATCGCGCTGTCGGCGGTGGGCGCGGTGGGCCGCAGATGCACGGGCATCGGCCGACCCTAGTTGGGGGGCTCGACCGATGACGGCTCAGCTAGCCTCGTCGCCGAGTGCCCGCCGACGAGCGCATAACCCTCACTGAGGCATCGCGCCGCGCCGGCGTCTCAGCGGGCACGCTGAAGCGCTGGGCGGACGAAAAGGTGCTCCCGGTGCGGCGGGGTCGCTGGACCGCGGCCGCGGCGGCCCAGGCTCGGGTCGTCGCCCGGATGCGGGAGCGCGGCCACTCGCTCGAGGACCTCAAGCAGGCCGGCCGCGAGGGCCGGCTCGCCTTCGGCTTTGCCGAGGAGCTCTTCCCCAAAGCCGAAGAGCAGACGACCGTGGCCGAGGTGGCGGAGGAGACCGGTCTCGAGCCTGAGCTGATCGAGCGAATCCTCGTCATCCTTGGCACGCCCCTCGGCCGGGAGCGCCTGCTCAGCCCTGAGGACGTCAAGGCGTTGCGTCATTGCGCTCGGGTTCTCGACGCCGGCTTCCCACTGGTCGCCTTCCTGCAGCTGGTCCGCGTCTACGTGCAGTCGCTGCGGCGAATCGCCGACGCCGAGGTGCGCCTCTTCCACCTCTACGTGCACGAACCGCTGATCCGCGACGCCGTGCCGGAGCTGGAGATGGCCGAGGAGATGGGTGAGCTCGCCGGCGACGTCCTGCCCCTCGCCGCACCCCTGACCGAATACCTCCACACCCGTTACCTGCGCTTCTTTCTCGAGCAGGACGTGGTCGGCCACATGGAGAGCGAGATGGGAACGGCCGCCTCCCAGGTCCACCACGTCCCGGTCACCCTCTGCTTCATCGACCTCACCGGCTTCACCCGCTACACCGAGGAGGAGGGGGACATCGAGGCCCTCGACGTGGTCGAGACCTTCGTCGAAGACGTTGAGGCGACGCTGCCGCCCGAGGCGACCATCGTCAAGACGATCGGCGACGAGGTGATGGTGGTCTCGCCCGACCCCGCCGCCCTCACCGAGTGGGCGGTCGGCCTGATGGCTCGCTTCCCCGAGCGCCCCCAGCCGCGGGTCGGGATTCACTACGCCCAGGCGGTCTACCGCGACGGCGACTACTTCGGCACCCACGTCAATCTCGTCCACCGCGTCGTGAACCGCGCCCAGGCCGGCGAGGTGCTGGTCACCGACACCGTCAGCGCTGCCCTGCGCGACCGCGATCTCCGCTGCGAGCCGATCGGCGAGGTCAGCCTCAGGGGCTTCCCAGTGCCGACCGAGCTGTTCGTCGTCAGCGCCGGCTGAGGGACTCCTACACTCGGCTCACCGATGAGTGCGGCCGAAGAGATGCTTGGACAGGTGCGCGAGGGCGGTCTCTTGCCTGTCGGAAGGCCGTTGGTGGCGATGCTCTCGGGAGGTCGAGACTCGGTCTGCCTGCTCGACCTGGCGATGCGTTTGCTGGGGCCGGGCGCGGTCACCGCCCTGCACGTCAACTATGGGCTGCGCGCCGACGCCGACGCCGACGAGCGCCACTGCGTGGAGCTCTGCCGGCGGCTTGGAGCGCGCCTCGAGATCGAGCACCCGCGGCGTCCGGAGGGCCCCGGCAACCTGCAGTCGTGGGCGCGGGATACCCGCTACGCGGCCGCGGCCCGCCTCGCCCACGGCGACGAAGCCGCAATCGCCACCGGACATACCGCCGACGATCAGGTCGAGACGATCCTCTACCGGCTCGCCTCTTCGCCCAGCCGCCGCGCCCTGCTCGGGATGAAGCGGCGCGACGGCAGCCTGGTGCGGCCGCTGCTCGACTTCAGCCGCGCGCAGACCACGGCCTACTGCGAGGAGCGGGGGCTCGAGTGGCGCGACGATCCGACCAACGCCGAAGGGTCGTACGCGCGCAACCGCGTGCGCCACCGCCTCGCTCCGGCGCTGGCCGAGATCCACCCCGCAGCGGCCCGCAACGTGCTGCGAACCGCGGAGCTGCTGCGCGACGAGGCCGAGGTGCTCGACGCGCTCGTCGACGCCGAGCTCGGGTCCGGTGACGGGAAGCGCGGCACGATCGAGCTCGATCGCCTCGCCGCGCTGCACCCGGCGCTGCGCCGGCTGGTGGTCCAGCGCCTCGCCGACCGCGCCGCCGGCCGCCCCGTGCCCGGTGCCGCCAACCACGCCGAGGAGGTCGCCGGCCTGCGCCGCACGGGCACCGCGATGCTCGATCTGGGCGGCGGCGTCCGGGCCGTGGTCGAGCGGGGCGTCCTCCGCGCAGAGCGCTGACCGGCTCCGCTTCCTAGACTGCGGCGCCTGTGACGACCGCTCCTGGCATAGGCGAGACCCTGGTCTCCAGCGAGGACCTGCGGCGGCGGGTCGCCGAGCTCGGCAGCCAGATCAGCGAGGACTACGGGGGGCGTGACCTGTTCATGGTCGGCGTGCTCAAGGGGGCCGTCCTCTTCCTCGCCGACCTGATGCGAAGCATCAGCGTCCCCTGCGAGGTCGACTTCATGGCGGTCTCCAGCTACGGCTCGCAGACCGACTCCTCGGGGGTCGTGCGGATCATGAAGGACCTCGACGCGCCGATCGAAGGCCGCGACGTGCTGATCGTCGAGGACATCGTCGACTCGGGCCTCACCCTGCAGTACCTGATGCGCAATCTGGAAGTCCGCAAGCCGGCCTCGCTCGAGGTCTGCGCCCTGCTGACCAAGCCCGAGCGCCTGCGCGTCGGACTGAAGCCGCCTCACTACGTCGGCTTCGAGATCCCGAACCGCTTTGCGATCGGCTACGGCCTCGATCACGCCCAGCGCTACCGCAACCTCCCCTACGTCGCCGCGTTGGACGAGTAATGGCCGGTCGCCGCCTCCTCTGCTCCCGCATGACCGCGCTGATCATCACCGGCAATCTCGCGGTCATGCTCCCGCGTCCGGGGGCGGCTTAAACCGCCCTGGTACGCTGATTTTTCCCTGTGAAGCGTTTTTTCAAGAGCGCCGCTTTCCCGATCCTGCTGGTGGTGATCCTCGCCTTCGTCGCCCAGAAGGTGATCAGCAACCCCTCCAGCAGCAAGGCCCCCTCCTACAACGAACTCGTCGCCTCCAAGGCGCGCGGTGGCCTGATCGCCAACGACAAGATCGAAAAGATCACGATCAACACCAAGGACAACACCCTCGACGTCACCGAGAAGGGTGCGAACGGCGAAAGCGGCGAAAGCTTCTCCACCGGCTACCCCCCGAACACCGAGCAGTCGCTGATCGACCTGATCGACGAACACAACGTCGAGACCACGGTGCACGGCACCGGCGGCTCCAGCCTGCTCTCGCTGCTCACCTACATCCTGCCCTTCGTCCTCTTCTTCGGCTTCTGGATCTTCCTGATGAACCAGATGCAGGGCGGCGGGAGCCGGGTGATGAACTTCGGCAAATCGAAGGCGAAGCGGATGTCGGTGGACGCGCCGAAGATCACCTTCCGCGACGTCGCCGGGGTCGACGAGGCCGTCCAGGAGCTGCAGGAGATCAAGGAATTCCTCGAGAACCCGAAGAAGTTCCAGGCGCTCGGGGCGCGGATCCCGACGGGCGTGCTGCTGTACGGGCCGCCGGGAACTGGCAAGACGCTGCTCGCGCGCGCCGTCGCCG
>CAZQET010000431.1:0-4565 GCA_964591825.1 uncultured Conexibacteraceae bacterium | reverse complement strand
GGCTCCGCCGGCGGTCGATAGGCGCATCGCTGGCGACCGTCGCCATCGTCGCTCTCGCCTTGCCCGCAGGCGCTGCCGCCAAGGGCCCCTGGTTCTTCCACCCTCCTGCGGCGCGGCCCACCGACCATCCCGACCCCAACCGCAACGCCTACACCGTGCCCGAGGCGCCTCGCTCGCCCGCCTGTACTGCCCACTTCTGCGTGCACTGGGTGGCGGAGGGGATCGACGCGCCCTCGCTCGCCGACTCCAACGGCGACGGCATCCCCGACTACGTCGCTCGCGTGGAGGCCGTCGCCGAGCACGTCCACTCGATCGAGAACGGCAAGCTCGGCTGGCGAGAGCCGAAGTCCGACGGTCGCCTGGGCGGCGGTCGCGGCAAGACCGACATCTACCTCGACCAGATCGGCGGCTCGCTGTTTGGCTACGCGGCGCCGGACCGCGGCCAGGCGACCAAGGCGCACCGTCTGCCGCGGCGGCTGTACGGCTACCTCGTGCTCGACAACAACTACGACCCCCGCGAGTTCCCCGGCACCACCTCCGAGCACGACCTCGAGGTCACCCTCGCGCACGAGTACAACCACATCCTGCAGTTCGGCTACGACGCCTACCAGGACGCTTGGTTCGCCGAGTCGAGCGCGGTATGGATGGAGGACGAGGTCTACAACGGCATCAACGACTACCTGCGCTACGTGCGGCGCTGGGTGAAGCGCTACGACACGCCGTTGACCGCCAACTCGATCAAGATGTACGGCTCGGCCGTCTGGAACAAGTGGCTGGCACACCGCTACGGGCGGCAGATCATCCGCCAGGCCTGGGCCAGGGCCGAGCACACCAAGCCCGGCGGCTTCTCGGTGGCCGCCTACAACTCGGCGATCGAAGCCGCGGGCAGCTCGACCTTCAGTCGCGACTTCGCCCGCTTCGCCCGCGATCTGCCCGAGTGGCGCACCGACGAGGTCTTCCCCGAGGGGAACACATACCCGGACGTCTCACGCCAGGGCAACCTGCCGCTCGGCGGCCAGCTGCTGCGGCGCAGCCTCAACCACACCACCTTCCAGCTGCTGCGCGTGCACGCCCGCCGCGGGCATGCGGTCGCGGTCAGGGCGAGCGCCCCGCGCGGCATCGCCGCGGGCCTGGCCCTCGTCGGCAGGATTGGCAGCGAGCGGCACGGCCGCGTCGTCAGCACTCTGCGCTTCCGCGCCAACGGCGGCGCGATGAAGGTGAGACTGGGGCGCCCCGGGCGCTTCTCGCGGCTGACCGCGGTCCTCGTCAACGCTGACGCCAGCGCCGAGGGCTTCAACGCCCGACGGCTCGACTGGAGCTACTTGACCGACAGCGTGCCGTTCCGGGTCTCGGCCAGGCTGCTGCGCTGAGCGGCGACGCCGCTCGCGTCGGCGATTTCGCCGATCGCCCCCTCCAGGTCGAGGCCGAAGCTCTCGAGGTCGGCCATCGCGTCGTAGTCGCCGATCAGGCCGAAGTCGACCTGACCGTTGTAGGACATGATTCCCACGCAGAGCGCCTGGCGGCGAGCGAGAGGCACCAACGGGAAGATCGATTCCATCTCCCGTCCCAGCACGTAGAGCGGGAACTGGGGACCGGGCACGTTGGTGACGACCAGGTTGAAGAAGCGCTGCGCCGGCTGTAGGCGGGCCGCCTGCGAGGCGATCGTCGTCGGCGCGAAGTCGACGAGGCGGGTGAGGATCTCGGCACCGACCGCCTGGCCCGAGCCCTTCAGGTCGCCCATGATCTCGGTCACCAGGTGAAGCCTGTGGATCGGCTCCTCGCACCAGACCGGCAGCGGCGCCATCATCGCCGAGATGCGGTTGCCGAGCGCCCCGCGCTCTTCCTCGGCGCGGACGCTGACCGGCACCATCGCCCGAATCTCCATCCCCTCGGTGTCGTAGCCGCGGGCGCGCAGATAGTTGCCGATCGCTCCGGTGACCACGGAGAGGATCACGTCGTTGACCGTGCCACCGTGCTTGTCCTTGATCTGCTTGAGGGCCTCGAGGTCGCTGCGCACGAAGGCGATCCGGCGGTGCGGCCCGATTTCGACGTTGAACGGGGTCGAGGGCGCGGCGATCCCGGCGCTCAGGACCTTGCCGGTGTTGCCGATCCCCCGCAGCACGCGGCGCGGAGCGCGGAAGGCGGCGCGCACGCCGCGAGCGAACTCGCCGGGGCTGGTGGCGCGCTCGCGCAACGCGTCGCCGAGCAGCTTGAGGTCGGTCGGCTCGGGTCGCGGCGCCCATTTGGGCGGCAGCGCGGGTGGGTTGGCGGGTTCGCGCTCGGTGTCGAAGAGGACGGTGGTGATGTCGACGCCCGAGATGCCGTCGACCAGGGCATGGTGGCTCTTGCCGATGATCGCGAAACGGTTGCCCTCCAGGCCCTCGACCAGCCACAGCTCCCAGAGCGGCTTGCTGCGGTCGAGCTGCTGGGAGAAGATGCGCGCCGCGAGGTTGCGCAGCTGCTCCTCCGATCCCGGCGCCGGAAGCGCGGTCTGGCGCACGTGGTACTCGAGGTTGAGGTAGGGGTCGTCGACCCAGACCGGTCGCCCCTGGTCGAAGGGGACGAAGCGCAGCTTCTGGCGGAAGCGCGGCACCAGGTGCAGCCGCGAGGCGATGTGGTCGCGGAACTCCTCGATGCCGGGAGGAGGGCCCTCGAAGACGCTGGTCGAGGCAACGTGCATGTGGGCGCCGGCACGCTCGAGATGCAGGAAAGACGAATCGAGTCCGGTCAACCTGTCAGCGCTCATTGACGAGAATCTTCGCACAAGGAAGCCGCGATCCTGCGAAGCAAGAGGAGGCACTCAGGCAGTGAGACCGAGCCGAAGCTGATCCCGCTCTTCCTCTCCGGCGGGCCCCTCGTCCTGCTCGCCGTCGAAGGCGGCAAGGCGCACGCCGAGTAGCCGCACCGGCCGCTGTGGATCGTAAGCCCGCAGCAGCTCGAGCGCGGCCGGAACGACCACGCCCGGGTCGTTGGTCGGCGCCTCGATCGTCTGCGAGCGGGTCACGTTGGTCCAGTCGTCGAGCCGCACCTTGATGCCGATCGTGCGGCCGCGCAGGCTCCGCTTGCGCAGGCGGCGGCAGAGCTCCTCGGCGAGGCGCGTCACGTGCACCTCCATCTCATTGCGATCGGCGACGTCGACGTCGAAGGTGGTCTCGGTCGACTGCGACTTGGTCTCTCGCGCGACCGTCACCGGGGTGTCGTCTTCCAGCCGGGAGCGACGGTGCAGCCACCGCCCCTGCCGGGGTCCGAACGCCTGCTCGAGCTCGGACGACGGCTGCGCCTGCAGCTCGATCAGCGTCGTGATCTCCATCGCCTCGAGCCTGGCGACGGTCTTTGGTCCGATCCCGGGGATCAGGCCGGGGGAGTGGGTGGCGAAGCGGGCCAGCGCTTCCTGCCTGGAGAGCACGACCAGGCCCGCCGGCTTGCCGAGCTCGCTGGTGATCTTGGCCAGCATGCGGCTCTCCGAGATCCCGATCGAGCAGGTGAGCCCCGTCTCGTCGCCGATCTCGGCAGCGATCCGCCGCATCGTCGTCTTCGGCGAGAAGAGCCCGGTCAGGTCGACGTAGGCCTCGTCGAGGCCGACCACCTCGACCGTCTCCGCGTTGCGTCGCAGAATCGACATCACCTGCCCGGAGGCCTCGCGGTACGCGGCGAAGTCCGGCTGCAGGTAGACCGCATCCGGCAGACGCCGGCGCGCCACCGCGGCCGGCATCGCCGAGTGGATCCCCGCCAGCTTGCGCGCCTCATAGCTCGCCGTGGTCACCACCGCCCGCGGTCCCGAGCCACAGACCACAACCGGCTTCCCCCGCAGCTCCGGTCTCCGCCGCAGCTCCACCGAGGCGTAGAAGGCGTCCATGTCGAGGTGAGCGACGGTCCGGTCGAAGGCCACGATCCGATGGTAGGAGGGAGGGGGGACGGCGATTGGACGGTGGTCGCTCCGGGTACGCTGTCGCCGTGGCCGACTTGAGTCACGCCAGGATCGAGGAGATCGACGCGATCGAAGGGTTCTTCGAGCGACTCTCGATGCGCCGGGTCGCCGCCGGTCTTGGAGTCGAGTCCTTCGGCATCTCGATCGAGGAGTTCGGTCCGGGGGCCGACGAATACCCCGAGCACGACCATTCGCCCACTGGGATCGGCGGTCAGATGTTCGCCGAACGGCCCGAGCAGCTCGAGCAGGAGGAGGTCTACCTCGCCCTGCGCGGCTCCGGCACCCTCGAGGCCGACGGCGAGAGCTATCAGCTCGATACCGATCACATAGTCCGCGTCGGTCCCGCGGTCACCCGCAGGATCACCGCCGGCCCCGATGGCCTGCGCCTGCTCGCGATCGGCGGCACCCCCGGCCGGGCCTACGATTCCGGCGGAACGCTCTAGGAGGGATTGGCAAAACCCGCGTGTGCGATCTGGCGACGGCGGACGCTGCGCGGTGCGGCGTCCTCAGTCGGCCAAATAGCGCTGCTTGTGAGTATCCGGTTCCGTCAGGTGTCGTGCCTACATTCGTCTTGTGGCTCGGCCAGACTTCCCACACACGATCATGGAGTTTCAAGAGCGCTTCCCCGACGAGGCGG
>CAZQET010000430.1:0-6501 GCA_964591825.1 uncultured Conexibacteraceae bacterium | reverse complement strand
TCGCCGGCATGACCTACTTGCGCAGCGAGTCCGAGCGCGGCGCGGAACCGGCGTTTTCGGCCGCCAGTTCCTGGCCTTCGGCGCTTATCGCGTATTCGAGGTAGGCCTTGACGATTTCCGCTTCGCTGGCCGAGCCGTACTTGGTGCAGGCGATCATCGAGGAGACGAGCACGATCGGGTAGGTCCCGCTCGATTCGGTCTTGCGGTCCAGTTCGAAGGCGAAAACGTCCTTGCCCTTGCTCAGTTCGGGATCTTCGGGCGACTCCTCGAGGATCTTCGCCGCGGCCTCGGCGGTCGGCTTGACGTACTCCTTGCCGACCTTGATTTCGGCGACGCCGAGTTCGCCGGCCTGGCTGGCGTCGGCGTAGCCGATCGCGCCGTCACCGGCGGCGACCGCTTCGACCACACCGGAGGTGCCCTGCGCGGCCTCGCCGCCCTTCACCGGCCAGTCGCCGCTGACTTCGTGCGTCCAGACCGTCGGCGCCACCTGCGAGAGGTAGTCGGTGAAGTTTTCGGTCGTGCCCGACTCATCGGAGCGGTTGACCGGGGTGATCCGGGTGCTGGGCAGTTCGACGCCCGGGTTTTCCTTGGCCAGCGCTGGGTCGTCCCAGCTGGTGATTTCCTGATTGAAGATCTTCGCCAGGTTTTCCGGCGAGAGCTTCAGCGATTCGACCCCTTCGAGGTTGTAGACGATCGCGATCGGCGAGATGTAATCCGGAACCTCGACCAGTTCGCCGGGCTTGCAGCGTTCCATCGCGCCCTTGAGCTCGCCTTCGTCTTCGGAGAGCGGCGTGTCGCTACCCGCGTAGGCAACGCCGCCGGCGATGAACTGTTCGCGACCGCCGCCCGAGCCGACCGGGTCGTAGGAGATCGTCACGCCAGAGTTTTCGTTCTCGAATTCGGCGATCCAGGCTTCCTGCGCGGCCTGCTGGGCGCTCGAGCCGGCGCCGGCAAGCTGACCGGACAGGCCCGATGAGCTGCCGCTGTCGCTGCTTCCACAGGCTGACACGGCGACCGCGAGGACGGCCAACGAGGCGAAGATGGCCAACCATCTAGAGGGACTCACAAGGGACTCCTTTTCGTCGTTTGGCACGAGAACGGGCCGGAGGCCGGCCCCACGGCCACACTCTCAGCGCGTTTCGGGAAGCTTGTTATCCGGCTGTATCGGGGTTGTAAAAAAGATGTAAAAACGACCGGGGAAACTCGCCTAGCCCTCCGGAGAGAACCGGTAGCCGATGCCGCTGTGCGTGTGAATCAGCCGTTTGCCAGGCAACGCTTCCCCCAGCTTTGCCCGCAGGCGGCTGACGTAGACGTCGACCGAGCGATCGTCGTGACGCGGCTCTCTCCCCCAGACCTCAGCGTAGAGTTCCTCGCGGGTGAGGATGCGCTGCGGGTGCGCGGCCAGCGTGGTCAGCAACTGCAGCTCACGCACGGTCAGGCTCAGCGGACGACCGTCTACGAGAGCCGCATGCTCCTCGGGTCTGATCTCCAACATTCACGGCGAGGATCGCCGCCAGCGGCGGCCGATCCGTTACGCGACCGTAAAGCTGCTGTGAACTACTTGTGAATCGGCCGCGTCGGCCCCAGCAGCCATCTCGGCATCGAGCTCGGCTGCCCGCGCGCCGACCGCTTCGGGATCAAAGCGATAGCCGACGCCAAAGTGGGTGTGAATGTAACGCCAGCTGGGCGAGCGCTTCTGCAGCTTCTGGCGCAGCTTGCGGATGAAGACGTCAACCGAGCGATCGCCATGCGCCATCGCGTAGCCCCAGACCCGCTGGTAGATCGTCTCGCGCTCGAGCACCTGGCCCTTGGAGTCGGCGAGCAGCTGCAGCAGCTCGAACTCGCGACGGGTCAGATCGAGGCTGCCGTCACCGGCGAAGGCCTGGAACTGGTCGGCGCGGATCTCGAGCTCGCCGACCACCAGCGGGCCGGCTTCCGACTCGACGCGGCCGCGACGGCGCCGCCTGGAGACGGCCTCGATCCGGGCCATCACCTCCTCCGGGTGACAGGGCTTGCCGATCCAGTCGTCGACCCCGAGCCGCAGCCCGCGCACCCGCTGGGCGACGGTTGAGCGACCGGTGCAGACGATCACGCCCAGGTCCGGCAGCGCCTCGCAGACCCGCCGCAGGTAGTCCCAGGCTTCGTCGCCGAGAACCGCCATGTCGAGCAGCAGCGCGTTGAGCTTCATCGCCACCAGCTCTTCGGGCGGGATCGCGCTGCTCATCGTGCGCTGCTGCCAGCCGGCTGCCTCGGCGCGCTTCGAGAACACGGTGACGAAACCGCTGTCGTCGTCGATCACCGCGAGTCGGATGGTCTGCTGTGGATTCAAATGGCGGTGTTGGCGTTGGGTCTCTGGCGAAAACGAAAGAGTGACCAAGAAGACGTAGAGGATTGTATGGCCCGGCGACGACGCACGCGCCGTCAAAAGCCCTGCGTTCACAGGATTTTCACAAGCTGAAGGACCGAAATTGCGGGAAAGACGGAAACAGGAGCTTCTCAAGAGGTTCTCCGGATGTTCACGGAACGGCATTTCGGACTCGCCAGACTCCCAGCCTCACGAGACTCCTCTCTCGTCACCGCGAACGGCCCACTGCCCCGGGCCGTTCGCTCGTTTTGGCGGCATGTCCTCCGTGCCGCGGGCGCTGCTAGATTCCTCGTCGTGATCGATCTCTCGCGCCCGCTTCGCATCACCGCCGCCGCCCTGGCGACGCTGATCGTGACGCTGCTGGCGGCGCCGCTTGCCCTGGCCGACAACGGCGTCGGGCTCGCGGGGCCCACCACGGACAAGACGATCACCTTCTTCTGCTTCGGCGTGATCGGCTTCTTCGCGATCCTCGTGATCGTGCTCTCGATCATCCAGGGCCGACTCGACGCCCGCAAAGATCGACGCCGCCACGACCTCGAGCGCTACGGCTGAGGCCTCAGTCGAGACGGAAGCCGCTGAGCAGGCGCTTCTCGGTCTCGCCCTCGACCTTCGCCACCACTTCGACCCGCCCCTCGAGTGGGGTGCCGCGGATCTTGGTCGCCAGCAGATCGTCGACTTGGAAGATCCCGGCCGAGTTGTTGAGCTCTATCTCCAACCGCACGGGGCGACTCTCGCCGGCCTCGATCCTGACCTCGTCGACGGCTGCGGCGGAAATCGAGTGGATCCCCTCCTGGCCGGCCTCGATCGGCAGCCGCGTGCGCCCCTGGGCCATGTCGAGCGCGTCGGCGACCCTGACCACGCCGGCCTCCAGCGTGTAGGGCTCGCCGCGGCGGCGGTGGCCGATGATCGCGTGCAGGATCTCGGCGGCGACGATGGTGCGCTCGGGCTCCCCGTAGACGCCCGCCAGCAGCCGTTCCAGCGCCCCGTTGGCGAGAAAGAGGCTGTAGGCCTCGTGGTCGGTGCGGTGAATCGACATGCCGACGTCGTGCAGAAGCGCGCCGCCCGCGACGACGACCTCGGCGTCGCGGGCCGACATCCCATGGTCGGCAACGACGGCCGACTCGATGCCCGCCTTGACCAGCAGGCGCAGCAGCCGCAGGGCGACGTTGAGCACGATCTGCATGTGCACCCAGGAATGGTCGGACATACCGAGGCGCTCGGAGTGGACCTGCGTCATGTACCACCAGGCCCGCACCTGCTCGTCGGAGTTAACCGCCTCGAGGAAGGTCTCAAGCTTGCGATTGCCGCGCGTCGGGACGCGCACCCGAGCCTCGTCGATCGCCTCCCGCGGCGGCTTGCGTGCCGGTCCCTTGGGGTCAGGCGTCGGGACCGGCTCACTCATTGACAGCCTTTCGCTCGCGCCCGAATCGCCACGGATTCGAACCACCGGGGATCACGGTGACGATTTGGGCGCTCACATGGTGATCGTAGGCTCAACCGCAGACGGGCCAGGGCGAGGAGCCCGAGCGCTCATACAGCAGCGCAGCGCGGTAGTCCTGCTCCGCTGCGGAAGCTCCGGCCGGATCGCCGCTGCCGCCGACCGATTCCCAGGTGCCGTAGTCGAACTGGTACTTGCCGCGGTAGGTGCCATCGGCGGATACGGCCGTTGGGTCGCCGCCCGACTCGCAGGTGGCGATCGCGTCGAGCGTCGAGCGCGAGATCCCGCCGGGGAGGCTGGCGTAAAGACGACGACGCTTGCGACGGGCCGCGGCGCGGTGCTCCCTTTCGATCCGCGCGACCGTGACGTGGATCGCACGGCGGAAGCTGAGCACCGGTTGGCGCAGGACCGCGAGGCCCGCGGGCCTGGCCGCACCAACGCCGATACGAGCTTTGGAGCCGTCACCACCTCCAGCCGCCAGAGCGATCGCCGGGAAGGCAAGGCAGAGTACGAGAATCGGAATGAAATATGTGCGTTTTGTGAGCAAGCGCGAGACCGTGCCGGTATTTGCGGCACCGGAACGTGATCGCGCTCACGTTCCTCACAAACTGCGTGCGTTCTGCCACGATCGCAGGCACGAAGTGGCGAACGCCACTTGGGGCTGAACGAAGGCGTGCAGCTCAGACGGCCTTGGCGATGAGCATTGCCAGGCCCGGCAGGGTGCGGAAGTGTGCTTCTTCGAGGCTTCGAGAGCACCGTCGTGGGACCGCCGAAATCAGCCTCGAACTGGAGACCGGGTAGGCCGGTCGAGCCGGCTTCAACTTCGGCGAGTTTGGCCTTTTTACGCTCACGCCTCAGTCGGTCTTTCTTCTCCGTCGTCTCTTGACCCTAGCCACGACAGCCGAGAGACCCTGGCGGGACTTGGCGAGTCGTCAGCGCCGCCAAGTCCCGCCCCGGGTCTCAACGAGCCTTGAAGCTCGACAGCAGCGGAGCCGTCGTCGGGCATGGCTTGATGCTCATAGCGCTCACCTCCTCCTATTGACCTAAGATTTTCTGATTACTTTAGAAAGATTAGATCAATCAAAAAGAAGCTGATCCGCACGGTCCATTTGCAGCTAATTTTCCGTTCAAACGAATCGGCCCGCGCAATCGGATGAGCGCTGACGGGCAAGAGAGGAGCGGATGCGTGGCGACAAGGCAGAAGCCGGGTGATGGACCGGGAAGCAAAGCGCCGAAGAAGCGGAGGGAGGAGAAACTCACCCTCCAGATGAAGCTGCTAAAGGCGCTGGCTCATCCTCTGCGGGTCGCAATCCTCGACCTGATGAGCACAGGCGAGTGGAGCCCCAACGAACTCAAGAAAGCGCTCAACGAAGGTCTCAGTCAGGTCAGCTATCACGTCAAAGTCCTCAAGGACTTCGAGATGGTCGAGATGACTAGGACCGAGCCACGTCGAGGGGCGGTCGAGCATTTCTATAGGGCGACAGAACGAGCCTTCGTCCCTTCGGGCGTCGCCAGTGACATCCCCAAGGTGGCCCAGCGCATCATCGGGAACGGTATTTTGGAGAGCATCGAGCGGGATGTTGCCGACTCGCTTAAGGCGGGCACGTTCTATGAGCGCGATGACTGGCATGTCGGCTGGCTCCCGGTCGACCTCGATGACCAAGGCTGCCAAGACGCTGAGAAGCTGGCCGACAAATTCATCGACGACTTTCTCGAGCTCGAGGCGGAATCGGCAAGCCGGCGAGCAAAGAGCAAGGACGACAGTGACCACAATTGGATCAGCGCGGTCCTCTTAGTGTTCGGTTCAAAGGACGGCAAGATGGCGAACGTGCCCGAGTGGAGGCACGGCCGCGAACAAAAAAGCATACGCGACAAACGTCGCTCAAAAACTTCGTGAGCGCGGGAGTCTTTTGGCCCATTTTTAGCCCCTACCATCTCCAGCGCACCGGGCGTCGTAGCTCACGGGAGCGGTCGTCAGCACGAAGGCTCCCCCGCGCGCGGGTCGCTCGGTGCGTGCTCGATGGACAGGGAGGGCGGCGACCCGTCCCCAACGGCTAGCCGCCCTCCCGTGAACGCCACAACGGTGAGCTTCCGTTCCTTGTCGCAGACCGGGCAGCGCGCGTGACGCTCGTCGGGCGCGTAGCGCTCGCGTCGGCGTGCAGCTCAGACGGCCTTGGCGGTGAGCATCGCCAGGCCCGGCAGGGTGCGGAAGGTGTGCTTCTTCGAGGCTTCGAAACCGGACTCGTTGAGCCAAGTCGAGACCTGCTCGACTGTGTAGGTGTCGGCGCCCGAGGTGAGGTGGAAGAAGAGGCCGAGGATCGAGCCCGAATCGGGCCTGCGGTCGTCGGGTCGATCGTAGAGATCGAGGACGCATAGTGGGGCGCCGGGGCGGAGCGCGGCGCGGACCCGGGCGAAGAGCTCCCGCGCCCGCTCGGGCGTCTGGTGGTGGACGATGTTGAAGCAGAGGGCACCGTCGTGAGGGCCGCCGAGATCGGCCTCGAACATGTCGCCCTCGACGTGGTGGACCCGGTCCTCCATACCGGCGCCGGAGACGATCTCGCGGCCGATGCGGGCGCTGCCCGGCAGGTCGACGACGGTCGCTTTGAGACCGCGATGGTGGCGGCAGAGCGCCATCGAGAACTCGCCGTGAGCGCCCGCAACGTCGAGCAGCGAGTGGGCACCGCGGGCAAGCGGCACC
>CAZQET010000429.1:0-3651 GCA_964591825.1 uncultured Conexibacteraceae bacterium | reverse complement strand
CTCGCGGCGAGCACGGATGCTGGCCGAAGAGTTCGACCGGCGCGAGACGTCACGGGCGGTCGCCTCGGCGGTCCTGGCCCGCGCCGAGCAACTGACGGCCCAGGGCCGATGAAGGCGATCTTCGTGACCCGCAGGGTGATGCCCGAGGGCGGGGTCAGCCTCGCCACCTTCAGGCTGGCCACCGTGCTTCGCGAGCAGGGTCACGAGACCGAGGTGCTCTACGGCGAGGGGGAGCCGCCGCCCGAGCTGGCCTCGATCGGGCGGCGGCTCCCGCCCGATACCGACGGTGAGATCTCCCCCGCGCGACTGAGCCGCGCGCTGGAGCGCGGCGATCCCGACCTCGTCCTCGTCGGCAGCGGCAAGCTGGCGGACCTGCGCGCCGCCGCCCTCGTCGCCCCGACCGTGCTGCACGCCCACATGCACAACGGCGTCTGCGCGGACAACTCGCGCTACTGGGCCCGGCTGCGGCGGCCCTGCGGCGTGCGCGCGGGCTGGCACTGCGCGCTTCTGCGGCCGGCGCTGGGCTGCGCCGGCATGGGGCGGTCGCTCGATCCCACGCACGTCGCCGCTCAGCGGCAGATCCTCGCCCACCTTACGAGCGGTGCCGGGGGCGTCGTCTGCGTGAGCACCGACCAGGCTGAGCTCTTCGCCAGGCACGGCGTTCCGCCGGCCAAGATCGCCGTCCTGCCGAACCTCGGGATCAGGGCGACGGCGGCCAAGCTGGCGGCGGTGAGCCGCGCCACGCCGCAGGGCTGGCGCGACGCCACCGCGTTCGTCGGGCGGCTGAGCAAGGCAAAGGGCGGGCAGCTGCTGGGCGCGCTCGCCGAATCGCTGCCGGCGGATGCGCGGCTCCGGGTCTTCGGTGAGGGCTACATGGCCGCGCGCCTGGCCTCGCTGCCGGCCGGCGTTCTCTGCGGGCACGTCGACCAGGACTCGGTCATGGGGGTCCTGATGTGGGCGCGAGCGGCGGTCTTTCCCTCGCTCTGGCCCGAGCCGGGTGGGATCGTCGGCGTCGACGCGCAGACGATCGGCGTCCCGCTGGGAGCCTTCGACGTCGGCGCCGCCCGCTACTGGCCGGCGGCCGAGCGCTTTTCGCTCGGCGACATATCGGCGCTGGCGGCCTGGCTCGGCGAGCGGGAGCCGCGCGCCCGGCCGCGCGATCCAGAGGCGGTCGCCTTCGCCCAATCCGGCTACTGGAGCAGGATCGCGGAGCGGGGGAGCGCGATCCTCTCGAGCTATGCGCGCGAGGGGCGCTTCGAGCCACTCAGCGGCCTCCCGGCGGAGGAGCTGATCGCGTGAGCAGGCCGTCCTTCTTCATCGTCGGCCACTCGAAGAGCGGCACCACCGCGCTCTCGACCTTCCTCGGCCAGCACCCGCAGCTGTACGTCTGCAAGCCGGAGGAGCCGAACTACTTCTGCCCGTCCTGGTGCAGGGCGGCTGGGCCGCCGAGCATCT
Organism: uncultured Conexibacteraceae bacterium; assembly: GCA_964591825.1. Taxonomy (GTDB): domain Bacteria; phylum Actinomycetota; class Thermoleophilia; order Solirubrobacterales; family 70-9; genus VRUE01. The sequence goes on along the minus strand of CAZQET010000429.1, from coordinate 2,196 downwards.
TCCACCGTCGCACCGAAGCGCAGTACCTGGAGCTGTTCGGGTCGGCCGAGCCGGGCCAGCTATGCGGCGAGGCGAGCGCCGCCTACCTGTACTCGGAGGAGGCGGCGCGGCTGATCGCCGGGTTCGCTCCCGGGGCTCGGATCATTGCCATCTTCCGCGAGCCGGGCGAGTTTCTGCGCTCCTACCACCTGCAGCTGCTCAAAAACGTGCCCGCCGAGGGGGAGGCGGTTCGTGAACTGGGAGAGGCGATCCGGCTCGAAGCGGAGCGGCGAGCCGGCCGCCGGCTGCCCGCCGGCTGCCTGGTGCCGGAGCTGCTCTGGTATGCGAGCGAGCGGCTGCGCTACGACGAGCACCTCGATCGCTTCACCGCGCGCTTCCCGGCGGATCGCGTCCTCGCGCTCGTCTACGACGACTTCCGCCGCGACAACGCCGGCACCGTGCGCCGCGTGCTCGAGTTCCTCGGGGTCGATCCGAGCTTCGAGCCGCGGCTTGAGCAGCACAACACCGGCGGCGTCGCGCTGCGCTCGCGTCGCCTGCAGTCGCTACTGCATCGGGCGACCCACGCGGGCGGCGCCGCGGGCAGGGCCAGGGCGCTACTGCCGCGGCGGTTGCGGCGGCGGGCCGTCGCCGCCGCCTACGAGCGCGTCGTCTTCGAGAAGGCGCCACCCGTGCCGGCCGAGCTCGCAACGGAGATCCGTGCCAGGGCGGCCCCCCACGTCGCCGGCCTCGGCGATCGCCTCGGGCGCGACCTGCTGGGCGAGTGGGGCTACCAGGCGATCAGCTCGCCGGCGCGTAGCCCAGCTGCCTGAGCTGCCCGGCGGCCACCTGCTCCGCGCGCCGGACCGAGGCGGGGTCGCGCCGCCGGTGGATGCCGAGCGAGCGCTGATGGGCCTGTTCGAGGCGCTGTCGAGCCTGGCGACTGAGCCGCACCCCGAGGTGCGCGGCGACGACCTGGCCCTGCTCGACTGGGTCGGCCATCAGCTCCTCGTAGCGCAGGGTGAGGACGCGCCCCGACTCGCGCACGTCCTCCTGGGCGAGGAGCTCCTGGCAGCGAACGTTCATCTCACGCCAGAGCCAGATCGCGCGCACGTACTGGTCCGCCGCGGCGAAGTCCTTCTCCTGGCCGGCGGCCACCCACCAGGGCACGTAGATCTCGCCGTGGCGCTTGCCGATCGGCGCCTCGTTGGTTTCGAGGCTGGCCAGCTTCTCGTCCGAGAGCACGTCGTACTTGCGCAGCATCGAATCGGCGACGTCGCGACCGTCGCGCACGAGGTAGATCAGGCGGCTGTCGGGAAGCGCGTCGAAGGCGAGCTCCGGGGAGAAGGCGAGGAAGGGCTCCTTGTAGGCGAGGACGCGCTCGACCCTTGAGCCGCGCGCGGCAGGCGGCAGGTCCTGCGGCCGGCGGCTCGCCATCCACCACTTGCGCAGGGCTCCGGGTCGCGACCGGTAGACGGCGGAGTCGGCGTAGTCGCGCAGCGCCCCTCTGAGGCCGCGCCCGAGCAGCGCCAGCGTCTCGGTGTCCCTGGACTGCGCGGCGAGGTGGGCGAGCGCGATCGGGAACAGGTTGCCGGTGACCCCCTCCACCTCGGGCAGGCCGTCGAGGACCCCCATCAGGAAGGTGGTGCCCGAGCGGGGGGCGCCGAAGACGAAGGCGTGGTCGAGGGCGGCGGGGTCGGTCATCGGCTCGGGCTCGGCGATTGCGAGGGCTGCGCAGCGCGGGAAGAACGGAGCCGGACGCGGTGAACTTACGCTCCCCCGCCCCGGGTTCGCAGTTCGTACCGATCGCGTAAGCGCCGGCCTTCCAGTTGCGTTGGTGGCGGCGATGGACGTGATCAAGAACCTCAGGCGAGGTCCGGTCTACGTCGCCCGCCGGTTCGCCTACAAGGCCTACGAGCGCCGTCATCCCGACGAGCCCTGGCTCGCCCAGGGGGCGGTGCGCTTTCTCGACCGCGAGCTGCCCAGTGACGGCAGCGGCCTGGAGTGGGGCAGCGGTCGCAGCACCGCCTGGTTCGCCACCCGCCTCGCCCGGCTGACCAGCATCGAGATGGACGCCGAGTGGTACTCGAAGGTGAAGGAGAGGGTGAACGGCACGGTCGACCTGCGCCACGTCCCGATCGAGCACGGGCTGCGTGAGGAGACCCCCGACTTCCCCGAGCCGACGCCGAGATACGTCGCGGTGATCGACGAGTGGGAGGA
>CAZQET010000428.1:0-1633 GCA_964591825.1 uncultured Conexibacteraceae bacterium | reverse complement strand
CTGCTCCACCTGGCGCCGGGCCTCGGCGATCTTGACGGCCGGGTCGCGGAACGGGCGGCCGTGACCGGGCAGCACGAGCCCCACCTCGAGCGGCTCGACCGCCTCGAGGCTGCGCAGGAATTCGCCGACCGGGTCGGGGGTGTGGCCGTGGTCGAAGAAGAGCACCGTTCTCCCCAGCAGGTGGTCGCCGGAGATCATCAGCCTGTTCTCGGGCTGGTGCAGGACGACGTGGGAGGGCGCGTGCCCAGGCGTCTCGTAGACCTGCCACCTGCCGAGGTCGGTCTCGATCGCGACCCCCGGGAGCAGATCGCGGTCGGGCTCGATGATCGCGTCGATCCCGGTGTCGTCGGCCCCCTTGCGGCTCTCGCGGTACCGCTCCAGGGACGCCGGGGGAACGCCACTCTGGCGGGCGACCTCGATCCGCTGCTCGAGCGCGGCGGCGGGGTCGTCGGCGAGCAGGCGCACGTGCTCCCAGGCCGGGTGAATCCACAGCTCGCAGCCGGCCCCCTCGACGATCGGTGCCGCCAGCCCGTAGTGGTCGGTGTGGGAGTGGGTGCAGACGACGAGCCGGACGTCCTCGACCCCGAAGCCGGCCTGCGCGAGGGCGAGGTCGAACCTGCGGAAGCCGCCCTGGCCGCCGATGCCCGTGTCGAAGAGGACGATCCCGTCCCCCGCGGCGACGGCCCAGACGTTGCCGTGCGGCACCCCCGGCCAGGGCAGCGGCAGGCGCAGGCGCCAGACGCCGGGCAGGGTCTTCTCGGCGCGCGGCGCCTCCAGTCGGTTGCGGTCCGGGCTCATGGCCCTCAGACACCGCCCGCCGGACGGCGGTGCTCGCCGGCGGCCCCGGCGCGCCGCGGGATCAGCCTCGAGGAGAGGGCGAAGCCGAGCCCGGCGAAGGCGGCGGCGACCAGCACCGCCCAATGCAGGCCGCTGACGAACCCGGCGGAGGCGACTTCGACCAGCTCCTTGCCGGTCGCGCCGCCGATCCTGTCGCCGACGGCGACGGCACCGGTGATGCTCGAGTCGGCGGCGGCCTGAGCTTCGGCCGGCAGCTTCGAGTAGATCGCCGAGCCGGTCAGCTGGTGGTTGAAGACCGACTGGCCTATGCCCCCCATCACCGCGATCCCGAACGAGGCGCCGATCTGGCGGATCGCCGCGTTGGTGCCGGAGGCCATCCCGGCTTTCGCCGCCGACACCGAGCTCATCATCGCCGCCGACGCGGGCGGCTGGATCAGCGAGACCCCGACCCCGGCGAGGACCAGGCTGACGAGGATCACGAAGTAGGAGGAATCCGTGCCGGCGGCGAGCAGGACCAGCATCCCCGCCGCCAGGACCGCCATGCCGGCCATCACGGTGAGCCGGTCGCCGCGCCGCTCGGCCACTTTCGGCGCCATCGGCGCGACGATCAGGAGCGCCACCGCAAAGGGGACGAGCGCGACGCCCGCCTTCAGCGGCGAGTAGTCGCGCACCGTCTGCAGGTAGAGGGTCAGCTCGTAGACGAGGCCCATCAGGGCCAGGAAGGCGACCGTGATCGCGAGCATCCCCGAGGTGAAGGGGGCCGACAGGAACAGGCGCGGGTCGAGCTCCGGGAACTTCGCCTGCAGCTCGAAGCGGACGAAGCAATAGAGCAGCA
>CAZQET010000427.1:0-23429 GCA_964591825.1 uncultured Conexibacteraceae bacterium | reverse complement strand
GCCGATCTTCTTGCGGATCGTCGCCTCGTCGTCGAGCACGAGCACCGTGCCGGCCTCGGTGCCGCCGGTGGTCGACATCTTCCGCTCGGGCTCCTGCAGGTCCATGATCCGGGCGCCCACCTGCGGCACCAGCAGCTCGGGCACGACCAGCGTCTCGCCAAAGCGCTCGTTGAAGCGGCGGGCGACCTCCCGCATCAGCTCGACGTGCTGGCGTTGGTCGTCGCCGACCGGGACCTCGGTCGCCCTGTAGGCGAGCACGTCGGCGGCCATCAGCACCGGGTAGAAGAAGAGCGCCGCCGAGACGAGCTCCTGCTGGCGCGCCGACTTGTCCTTGAACTGATGCATGCGGTTGAGGTCGCCATGCGAGGTGACGGCCGAGAGCAACCAGGTCAGCTCGCTGTGCTCGGGCACATCGGACTGGCGGAAGAAGATGCAGCGCTCGGGGTCGAGGCCGGCGGCGAGCAGGATCGCGGTCGTGTCGTACCGCCGCTCGCGCAGCTCGGCCGGGTCGTAGGCGACCGAGATCGCGTGCAAATCGACGATGCAGAAGATCGCCGGGTCGCCGCGATTCTGGCCCTCGACGTACTGGCGAATGGCGCCGATGAAGTTACCCAGATGCTTGCGGCCCGTCGGCTGGATGCCTGAGAAGACGATCGGTTTCGGCACGGGCGAGAGCCTAGTCGGGCGGCAGGGATGGGGTGCCTCTCGCCCGGACAAACGCCGGCCTAATGAGGCCGGCGTTTTGAGTATCCGCCCGTTCGAGAGGCACCCCATCCCTGCCCCTCAAGCTGTTGCCGCATGAACTCCCTCGTGGTCGGGCATCAAGCGGCATCGGCAGCCGAGACGTCCAAGCTGGGCTGCGGCTCGGGAGCGCTGTCGGCGTCGGCTCCGTGACCACACTCCCCAGCTTGGGCAGAGCCCCTGCTTGGGAAGGCTTCGGTTTCCCGGTGAGGGTTCTCGATGCCGAAGGCGGAGATGGTGCCGCCGACGATCATCAGGATGCCGGCGATGGCGATGCCCAGATGGAAGGCGGAAGTAGATGCCCCGGCCGCGTGGGCGGTTAGGGGGCCGCCGCTGATGTTGTCGCCGGCGATCGCGGCGAAGCGGGCGGAGATCACGGCCCCCAGCACCGCGACGGAGAGCAGGCCGGCGACGCGGGAGACGCCGTTGTTGACGCCGGAGGCGATGCCGACGTGGCGCTCCTCGACCGAGTCGAGCACGGTCGCCGTGAGCGGCGCCACCGTGGCCGAGAGGCCGAGGCCGAAGACGAGGATCGCCGGCAGCACCTCGGCGGCGTAGTCGGCGTCGCTCCCCACGCGCAGCATCAGCAGCAGTCCCACGCCGCCGACGATCGGGCCGGCCGTCATCGGCAGGCGCGGCCCCGTCCCCGAGGCGAGCTTGCCCCAGCGCGGCGAGAGGAAGAAGAGGAGCAGCGAGATCGGCGTGGTTGCCAGTCCCGCCTCCAGCGGCGAGTAGCCGGCGACCTGCTGGAGGAAGAGGCCGACGAAGAAGAGGCCGCCGATCAACCCCGCGTAGGTGGCAAGCGTGGTGAGGTTGGCGACGGCGAAGTTGCGGATGCGGAAGAGGCCGAGGTCGAGCATCGGGTGACGGGCGCGGGCCTCGTGCAGGACGAAGAGGGCAAAGCAGGCGATGCCAGCTACGAGGGGGATCCAGACGGCGGGGCTGCCCCAGCCACGATCGGGCTGCTCGATCAGGGCGAAGACCGGGCCGCCGAGGCCGGCGGCCGAGAGCGCGATGCCCAGCCAGTCGATGCCGCGAAAAGCATCAGGGTCGCGGCTCTCGCGCACCGAGTGGAGGCTGAGCGCGACCGTCGCCGCGATCAGGGGGATGTTGACCCAGAAGATCGCCCGCCAGGAGGTGAGGCCGATCAGCGCGCCGCCGCCGGCTGGGCCGATCACGGTCGCGATCCCCGTCCAGGCGGTCCAGGTGCCGACCGCCTTGCCCCGCGCCGCGCCCTTGAAGGTGGCGGCGACGATCGCCAGCGAGCCGGGCACCAGCAGCGCCCCGGCGATGCCCTGCAGCGCCCGCATCGCGATCAGGAACTCGACCGAGGGCGCCAGCGCGCAGAGCGCCGAGGTGATGCCGAAGGCGATCAGGCCGATGACGAAGACCTGGCGCCGCCCGAACTGATCGCCGAGCGAGCCGCCGACCAGGAGCAGCGAAACCAGGGCAAGCATGTATGCCTCGACCACCCACTGCTGGCCGGCGAGGCCGGCGTGGAGCCCGTCGGCGATCGCCGGCAGCGCCACGTTGACCACGGTCGAGTCCAGGAAGACGACCGTCGAGCCGAGGATCGTCGCGACCAGCGTCAGGCGCTGTTGGCGGGACACCGAGCGAGTGTACGCAGCGCTTTGGGCCGGCTAGCGAGCCGCGACCTCTGGCCCTCCCGCGTCCGTACTCCTTGCATGAGCCCTACGCAGCGTCCTGCCGATAGTTCGATTTACCCCCATATACGGGGGTCAATCGATCAGTCGCGTGGAATCAATCATCGAGTGACCTCAGGCTCGAGCTCTCTGAGTTGCTGCGCTGGGGTGAAGAAGTTGCGATAGCTGAGGCCGGTGGCGACGAGAGCCGCGATCGAGACGCTGCCGAGCAGCGCGTAGAGGAGGATCAGCTGCAGCCGCACCGCATCGGTCGGGCTGGCGCCGGCGAGCAGCATGCCGACCATCGTGCCGGGGAAGAAGATCAGGCCGGTGGTCTTGGTCGAGTCGACCAGGGTGATCATCCCCGAGCGCAGGGCGCGCCGTACCGCCGGTCGGGCCGCTTCGGTGGCGGTGGCGCCAAGGGCGAGCGTCGCCTCGATCCGGTTGCGCGAGTCGGCCATCTCGTCGCCCAGCCGGTTGAGGGCCACGGCCGAGGCGGTCATCGCGTTGCCGATCACCATGCCGCCGACCGGTACCAGGTAGCGGGCGGTCGCTTCGAAGACGCCGAGGGCGACGACCAGGCCGAGCGTCGTCGCCCCGGCGACGGCGAGTGCGACGAGCAATGGCCAGAAGGCACCGGGAACGCGCTTGGCTCGGCTGCGCGCGGTCAGCGCCCCGAAGACGACCATCACCGCCAGCAGGGCGAAGACGAGCCAGAGAGAGTCGACTTCGAAGATCAGCTTGATCGCGTAGCCGATCAGGGTCAGTTGCACGAACGAGCGCAGGGTGGCAATGCCGATGTCCCGCTCGAGATCGGTCTTGCGCCAGAGCGAGATCGCGGCCGCCAGCGCGACCAGCGAGAGCGCCGCCGCCACCTGTCCCAGCGAGAGCTGGATCGAGGTGCTCAAAGGACCGCCTCCGGGGCGCCGCACTCAGTGACGCGGCCGCGCTCCATCCGCACCACCCACTCGCCCAGGCGGCGTGCCTGCTCGGGGTCGTGGCTGACGAGGACCAGCGAGATGTCCAGCTCCCGGCGCAGCTCGGCGAGGGTCGCCTCGACCGCGTCGCGCGCGGCGTGGTCGAGCGCCGAGGTGGGCTCATCGAGCAGCAGCACGGCCGGTTCCTGCGCCAGCGCCCGGGCGAGCATCGCGCGCTGGCTCTCCCCTACCGAGAGCCTGGACACGTCGCGAGCGGCGAACCCGGGGTCGAGGCCCGCCAGGCCCAGGCAGCGCTCGGCGTCGAGCGCCTTGCCGGCCAGGGCGGCCGCGTAGGCGAGGTTCGACTCGACCGACCCCTCGAGCAGCGCCGGCAGCTGCGGCACCAGGGAGACCTCGCGGCGCAGCGCCAGCGGGTCGTAGGAGTCGAGCGGACGCCCGCGGTAGGAGATCGTCCCGGCGTCGGGATCGGCGAGCCGGTTGAGCAGCCTCAGCAGCGTCGACTTGCCCGCCCCGGAGGGCCCGACGACCGCGGTCGCCCCAACCGGCAGCGAGGCACTCACCTGGTCGAGGACCCGCTCGCCAGCACGCGTCAGGCTCAGGTCGCGCAGCTCGAAAAGCACCGCCGCATCCTGACCGATGGGACGTGTCTGAGGTTGTGCCTCCATGTGGAGGGTTAACCTCAGACACGTCGGGAGGCGCAAGATGGCTCCCCGGGCCGGCGTAAGCCAGCGCGTGTTAGGTGCGGCTGGAAGAATCGGGTAGGTGAACGCCGATGGCTAGAGCGATCTGGAGCGGCTCGATCAGCTTCGGGCTGCTCAACGTGCCCGTCAAGCTGTACAGCGCGGTCGCGCGACGGGGGATCTCGCTGCGCGAGATCCGCGAGTCCGACGGCGCCCGCATTCGCCACCGCCGCGTCGCCGAAGGGACCGACGAAGAGGTCCCCTACGAGAAGATCGTCAAGGCCTTTGAGATCTCCAAGGACCGCTACATCCCGCTGGAGAAGTCCGAGCTGGAGGCGCTGGCGCCGGAGAAGACCAGGGCGATCGAGGTGCAGGACTTCGTCGAGCTCGGTGAGATCGACCCAATCTACTTCGACAGCCCCTATTACCTCGGCCCCGCCGAGGGCGCCGAGCGCGCCTACTCGTTGCTGACGCGGGCGATGCAGGAGTCGGGGAAGGTGGCAATCACGCGCTTCGTCTTCCGCAACAAGGAGCATCTGGCGGCGCTGCGTCCCGCCGACGGCGTGCTCACCCTGACCACGATGCGCTTCGCCGACGAGGTGGTGCCGACCTCCGAGCTCGAGGACGTGCTGCCGGTCGAAGCGCCGAAAGCTCCCAAGCGCGAGGTCGAGATGGCCGAGCAGCTGATCGACTCGCTGACCAGTGAGTTCGATCCCGGGGCCTACCGCGACGAGTACCGCGAGCAGTTGCTGGCGATGATCGAACGCAAGGCGGCCGGCGAGCAGATCGTTGCCGCGCCCACGGAGGAGCCCGAGCCGACCAAGGCGCCGGACCTGATGGCCGCCCTCGAGCAGAGCATCGCCGCCGTGCAGGGCAAGCGCGACGGCAAGGCGAAGAAGCCCGCGGCGAAAGCCAAGCGCGCGGCTGCGAAACCAAAAAAGGCAGCGGCTAAAAAACGCTCAGGCTCGCGGGCCAAGGCGAAGTCCTCGAAATAGCCCGTGGCGAAGAGCCAGGAGGTCGAGGTCGACGGGCGTGAGCTGAAGCTCACCAACCTCGACAAGGTCCTTTACCCGGAGACGGGCTTCACCAAGGGGGAGGCGATCGACTACTACGCGAGGGTGGCGGAGGCGATCGTGCCGCACCTGCGCGGGCGGGCGCTGACCCTGCGCCGCTTCCCCGAGGGGGTCGACGACAACGACGCTGCCTTCTTCGAGAAGCGCTGCCCCAAGCACCGACCCGAGTGGGTGCAGACGGCCGCAGTCGAAGCCGGGCCGCACGCCGGCGTGATCGATTTCTGCGTCTGCGAAGACCGGCCGACGCTGGTCTGGATGGCGCAGCTGGCCTCGATCGAGCTGCATCCTTCGCTCTCGCTGGCCGAGGCGCCGGACCGTCCCACGGTGCTCGCCTTCGACCTCGACCCGGGCCCACCCGCGAACGTCGTCGACTGCTGCCGCGTGGCGCTGCGGGTGCGCGAGCTCTTCGACCACTTCGGCGTCCAGTGCTTCCCCAAGACCTCGGGATCGAAGGGCCTGCAGGTCTACGCGCCGCTCAACGTCGATGAGGTCACCTACGAGGCCGATGGCGCCGACGGCCAGGGCACCAAACCGCTCGCCCGTGCGATCGCCCAGCTGCTCGAGAAGCAGACGCCGAAAGAGGTCGTCTCGAAGATGAAGAAGGTCGAGCGCAAGGGCAAGGTCTTCGTCGACTGGTCGCAGAATCACCGCCGCAAGACGACGATCGCCGTCTACTCCCTGCGCGCCCGCGAACGCCCCACGGTCTCCACACCGGTGACCTGGGAGGAGGTTGAGCGCGCGGTCCAGAAGGACGATCCCAGCTCGCTCGTCTTCGAGACCGGCGACGTCCTGAAGCGACTCGAGAAGGACGGCGATCTCTTCGCGCCGGTGTTGGAGCTCCGCCAGGATCTCCCACAGCTCTGAGAGCGACCGCGGGAATCAGGCGGCCGGGTCGCGCCACATCTGAGTGACGCTCGGCCCGTCTTCAGGCAGCTCGAATTCGCCACAGACGGAGAAGCCAAGGCGCTCGTAGCGCGGCGTGTTGACCGGATTCGACGACTCGAGGAAGGCGGGGGCGCCCTCGGCGTCGATGCGGGCCAGAGTGTCTGCCAGCAGTCCCATCCCGAGCCCCTTGCCGCTGTGATCGGGGTTCGTGCCCAGCAGGCTGAGGTAGTAGTGGGGCTCCCGCTCCGGGTGGGCGACTTCGAAGCGCTCGAATGTCTCCAGCACCCTCGCCGCGCCGTCGCCCAGCAGACCCGCCAGGAGAGAGGGCAGGCGCTCCTCGTCCTCGGGGCGCAGCTCGGGCTTCCCTGGCGGGATCCATAGCGCCACGGCGGCGCAGTTACCGGTGAGCCAGGCCGATCCGTAGCCGAGAGCCGCTTCGGCCACCAGCCCCCAGACCACGCGATGCTGCTCCAGCCGCCGCTCAGGGTCGGGGAACGCCCAGCTCCAAACCGGGTCTCCGTAGAAGGCTCGCGCCAGGGTCTCGACCGCGGCGGCGATCTCGGCCCGCGTCGCCATCCTCGCTTCCACGGAGGCTGGGCGGCGAGGCTCGGTCATCTCAGAGAGCCTGGCGCACGACCGGCTTGCGTGTCGCCTTGACCTCGTCGAGGCGACGGACCGGGGTGGTGAAGGGAGCGTTCCTCGCGATCTCTGGGCCGTCCTCGGCCTCGGCGAGGATCCGCTCGATCGCGTCGGCGAAGGCGTCGAGGCTCTCCTTGGTCTCGGTCTCGGTCGGCTCGATCATCAGCGCCTCCTCGACCAGGAGCGGGAAGTAGACGGTCGGCGGGTGGAAGCCGAAGTCGAGCAGGCGCTTGGCGAGGTCGAGGGTGGCGAGGCCCAGCTCGCGCTTCATCGGCTTGCCGGAGAGGACGAACTCGTGCATGCAATGGCGGTCGAAGGCGACCGGCAGGCGCGCGCCGGCGCGGCCCTCGGCGAGGTGCGCCTTCAGGTAGTTGGCGTTGAGCACGGCGGTCTCCGAGGCCTCGGCGAGCCCGTCGCCGCCGAGGCTGAGGATGTAGGCGTAGGAGCGGACGAAGACGCCGAAGTTGCCCTGGAAGCCGCGCAGGCGGCCAATCGACTTGGGCCGATCGAGGTCGAGGTCGAAGAAGGGACCGTGGCCGTTGTTGCCGCGGCGCACCACCTGCGGGCGGGGCAAAAAGGGCTCGATCCGCTCCGAGACCGCGATCGGGCCGGCGCCGGGGCCCCCTCCCCCGTGCGGCTGGCTGAAGGACTTGTGCAGGTTGACGTGGACGATGTCGAAGCCCATGTCGCCGGGACGGGAGTGGCCCATCACCGCGTTGAGGTTGGCGCCGTCGTAGTAGAGCGTCCCGCCCGCGGCGTGGATCAGCGCCGCGATCTCGGCGATGTTCTCGTCGAAGAGGCCGAGGGTGTTCGGGTTGGTCAGCATCAGGCAGGCGACCTGGCCCGGGTCCTCGTCGATCTTCGCTCGCAGGTCGTCGATCTCGACCCCGCCGCCCTCGTTGGTCGCGACCTTGACCGCCTCGTAGCCGGCCATCGTCACCGAGGCCGGGTTCGTCCCGTGCGAGGTATCGGGCGCCAGCACCTTGGTCCGCTCCTCGCCGCGATCGGCGTGGAAGGCGCGGGTCAGCAGCAGGCCGGCGAGCTCCCCGTGCGAGCCGGCCGAGGGCTGCAGGCTGACGTGAGGCAGGCCGCAGATCTCCGCCAGCGACTCCTGCAGCAGCCACATCAGCTCGAGCGCGCCCTGCGCCCGCTTCGGGTCCTGGGCGGGATGCAGGCGGGCGTGCCCCGGCAGCGCCGCGACCCGCTCGTTGAGCCGCGGGTTGTGCTTCATCGTGCAGGAGCCGAGCGGGTAGAAGCCGCTGTCGAGGTCGAAGTTGCGCCGCGAGAGACGGTTGTAGTGACGCACGATCTCGGGCTCGGCAACCTCGGGCAGCCGCGGCGGCTCGGCGCGCAGCAGCTCGGCCGGGATCAGCTCGGAGAGCGGCGGCTCGGGCACTTCGGCCGCAGGCAGGACGGCGGCGCGCCGCCCCGGCTTCGACTTCTCGTAGATCGTCTGCGCCCGTTCGGCCTGCATCGGTGTTTCGGTGAGGGCCATCACCCCACCCCCGTTGGCGCCTTGGTTGCTCTGTCCTCGACTTTCGCGCCATCCTCGGCCCGGATCGCGGCACCGAGTACCTCGGCCAGGTCGTCGATCTGAGCCTTTGTGCGGCGCTCGGTGATCGCGACGAGCAGGCCGTCCTCGTGCTCGGGGTAATCGCGGCCGAGCGGGTAGCCGGCGGCGATGCCCCGCCCAGCGCAGCGCTCGAGCACCCGCCCAACCGGGGCGTCGAAGCGAACGGCGAACTCGCGCGCCACCGGCGCCTCGTGCAGCAGCTCGACGCCGTTCACGGCTGCCAGCCGCTGGCGAGCGTAGGCGGTGCGCCGCACCAGCAGCTCGCCCAACTCGCGATAGCCCTCCCTGCCGAGCCAGGCGAGGTGGACCATCGCCGCCAGCGCGTTGAGCGCCTGGGCCGTGCAGATGTTGTGGGTCGCCTTCTCGCGGCGGATGTGCTGCTCGCGCGTCTGCAGGGCGAGGACGAAGCCGCGGCGCCCGTCGACGTCCTCGGTCTCACCCGCGATCCGCCCCGGCATGCGGCGGATCTGCTCCGCGGTCGCGCAGAAGAAGCCGAAGGAGGGGCCGCCGAAGTCGAGCCGGTTGCCGAGCGGCTGGCCCTCGCCGAGGGCGATGTCGGCACCCTGCTCGCCGGGCGGCTTGAGCACGCCGAGCGTCATCGGGTCGCAGGCGACGACGAGCAGCGCCCCGTGCTCCTTCGCCGCCGCGCCGAGCTCCTCGACCCGCTCGACCGCGCCGAGGAAGTTGGGGCTCTGCAGAAAGACGGCTGCGGTCTCGCCGTCGACCGCCTCCGCCAGCGCCGCCGCATCGGTCTGCCCCCCGTCCAGCCCCACCTCGACCACCTCGGCCCCGTAGCCGACCGAGTAGGTCGCCAGCGTCTCGCGGCTGTGCGGGTGCAGGCCGCGGGAGACGACGAAGCGGCTGCGCCCGGTCGCCGCCATCGCCAGGTAACCGGCCGAGGCGACCGATGACGGCCCCTCGTAGAGGCCGGCGTTGGAGACGGGCAGCCCGGTCAGCTCCGACATCGCGGTCTGGAACTCGAACATGACCTGCAGGCCGCCCTGGGAGATCTCGGGCTGGTAGGGGGTGTAGGGAGTGAGGAACTCCGAGCGCTGGGTGATCGCGTCGACGATCGCCGGCACATAGTGGTCGTACATCCCCGCGCCGACGAAGCAGACCTGCTCATCGGCGTCGGCGTTGCGGGCGGCGAGCGCCGCCAGCCGCTCGTGGACCTCGGCCTCGCTCAGCCCTTCGGAGAGCGCCAGCGGACGGCCGAGGCGCAGCGGCTCGGGGATCTGCGCAAAGAGCTCGTCGACCGAATCGACGCCGATCGCGGCCAGCATCTCGGCCCTGTCAGAGGGCGTGGCGGAGGTGTAGCGGCTCACCCCGGGAAGGCTACGGAAGCCGCTGGCCGGGCAGTCTCAGCTTTTTTCCAGCAGATTGCGGTATTCGGCGGCGCTCAGCAGCTGCTCGTCCTCGGTCGGGTGGCTGAGCTTCACCTTGACCAGCCAGCCCTCCCCGTAGGGGTCCTCGTTGACCTTCTCCGGCGTGTCGGCGAGCGCCTCGTTGACCGCGACGATCTCGCCGGAGAGCGGCGCGATCACGTCCGAGACAGCCTTCACCGACTCGACCTCGGCGTAGCTCTGGTCCTTGTCGACCGTCGCGCCGACCTCGGGCGGGTCGTAGAAGACGACCTCGCCGAGGCTGTCCTGGGCGTACCAGGTGATCCCAAAGATGGCCGTCTCCCCCTCGATCCGGGCCCAGTCGTGCTGGTCGTGGTAGCGCAGGTCGTCGGGATAGCTGGCGTCGGCCAAGGTCACTTCTCCTTGCTGTAGAGGGGCTTGGAAGCTATCCGGGCGGGGCGCCGCCTGCCGCGCACGTCGATCTCGACCTCGGCGCCGGGCTCGGCCAGGTCGCTGCGCACGTAGGCCATGCCGATTCCGCGCTCGAGCGAGGGCGAGAAGCTGCCGGAGGTGACGACCCCGACCCGCTCGTCCTCGAGCAGGACGGGGTTGTCCTGGCGGGGGATGCCGGCGCCCTCGATCATGAACGGGGCGAGACGCTCCGGCGTGCCCTCGCGCCGCGCCCGCGCCACCGTCTCGGAGCCGACGAAGCCGGTTGCCTCCGCGCAGCACCAGCCCAGCCCGGCCTCGATCGGATTGCGCTCGGGCGTCAGGTCCTGGCCGTGCAGGTGGAAGCAGGCCTCGAGTCGCAGCGTGTCGCGGGCGCCAAGCCCGCAGGGGACGACGCCGGCGTCGAGCAGCTCGACCCAGATCGCCGGCGCGATCTCGGGATCGAGCAGCAGCTCGATCCCGTCCTCGCCGGTGTAGCCGGTGCCGCAGATCAGCGCCGGCCGGCCGCCGATGCGAACCGCGGCGACGTGCATCCGCGGCGGCAGCTCGACCCCGAGGGTGCCGCCGACGATCGTGCGTGCGTGCGGGCCCTGCACGGCCAGCATCGCGTAGCGGTCGGCGACGTCACGCACGGCGACGTCGAAGGGGCGGCTCCAGCGCCCGAGCCAGGCGAGGTCGGCCTCGTGGTTGGCCGAGTTGGTGACGATCAGGTAGCGGTCGCCGCCGAGCCGGTAGACGAAGAGATCGTCGAGCACCCCACCCTCCTCGTTGCAGAGGCACGAATACTGCGCCCCGCCGATCTCGATTCGGGCGACGTCGTTGGACAGCACTCGCTGCAGGAAGGCCAGCGCCCCCGGCCCCTCGACCTCGACCTCGCCCATGTGCGAGACGTCGAACATCCCCGCATGGGTCCGCACCGCCGAATGCTCCTCCCGGATCCCCTCGTAGGAGACGGGCATCTCCCAGCCGGCGAAATCGACGAGCTTCGCCCCGAGCTCGGCGTGCTGTCGGTGGAGGGGAGTGCGTCGCGGTGCTCCGTCGCTCACGGCGGCAGCGTATTGAACGGCTGTGCCAAGCTCGCCGCCGAGAAATGAGCAAGCCCCCACCAATCGAGGTCCGCCGCGCGCAGCCCAGCGACGCACCCGCCGTCGCCCAGCTCCTGCACGACTTCAACGGCGAGTACGACGACTCCACCCCCGGCGTGTCGAGCTTGACCGAGCGTCTCGGCGAATTGCTCGCAGACGGAGAGGTCACGGTTCTGCTCGCGGAGGCAGAGCAACCCCTCGGCTTCGCCCTCCTCCGCCTCCGCCCCTCCCTCTGGTCCAAAGCCGCAGACGCCTACCTCGAAGAGCTCTACGTAGTCCCGGAGAGGCGCGGCGAGGGCATTGGAGGCTCGCTGCTGGACACAGCAATCGAGCTAACCCGCCAAATGGGCGCCGACCACTTCGAGCTGACCACCGGCGAAGACGACCGCGCCGCCATCTCCCTCTACGAGAGCCGCAAGCTCACAAACCGCGAAGGGGCCCCCGACGGCCCAAGGATGCTCTATTACGAGCTGGACCTCTGAAGCTTGAAGGCGCGGAGGCGAGTGGGCGTCAGGTGCCCCTCGCGCAAAGGCTCAGGGACCACGCCCCGAAGCGCCGCCCCGATCTGCTGCGCAACGGTCTTTGCGGGAGGGGCACCTGACGCCCTCCCACCTCGGTCCTTATTCCTTCAGGAACCCCGGCACGTCGATGTCATCATCCGAGACCCGCAATTTGCGGATCTCCGTGTCCTCGGCCGACACCCGCGGCTTGCTCTCATAGCGCCGTCGCACCCGCTGCGGCGAGCGAGCCAGCAGCTCGAAGCCCTCGAAGCCGGTGGCGATCACGGTGACGCGCACCTCGTCGCGCATCGAGGGGTCGACGACCGAGCCGAAGATGATGTTGGCGTTGTCGTCGGCCTCCTGCTGGACCAGCTGCGCCGCCTCGTTGACCTCGAAGAGACCGAGGTCCTCGGGGCCGGTGATGTTGAGCAGCATCCCCGTCGCGCCCTTGATCGACTCCTCGATCAGCGGCGAGGTGATCGCCGTCTTGGCGGCATCGAGCGCACGCGCCTCGCCCGAGGCCGAACCGACGCCCATCAGGGCCGAGCCGGCGTCGCGCATGATCGTGCGCACGTCGGCGAAGTCGAGGTTGATCAGGCCGGGAATCGTGATCAGGTCGGTGATGCCCTGCACGCCCTGGCGCAGGATGTCGTCGGCCTGGCGGAAGGCCTCGAGCACGCTGGTGCGCCGCTCAACCGCCTGCAGCAGCTTCTCGTTGGGGACGATGATCAGGGTGTCGACGTTGTTGCGCAGCTTCTCGATGCCCTCGAGTGCCTGCTGCATCCGTCGTTTGCCCTCGAACTCGAACGGCTTGGTGACGGCGCCCACCGTCAGCGCGCCGATCTCTTCCTTGGCGATCTCGGCGATCACCGGGGCTGAGCCGGTGCCGGTGCCGCCGCCCTCGCCGGCCGTGACGAAGACCATGTCGGCACCCTTCAACGCCTCCTTGATCTCGTCGCGACTCTCCGCCGCCGCGCCGGCTCCCACCTCGGGGTTGCCGCCGGCACCGAGACCGCGGGTCAGCTCCTGGCCGATCGAGAGCTTGATGTCGGCGTCGCACGCCTGCAGCGCCTGCGCGTCCGTGTTGACGGCGACGAACTCGACACCGCGGATTCCGGCGTCGACCATGCGACTGACGGCGTTGGTGCCGCCGCCGCCTGCACCGACCACCTTGATCACCGCGAGGTATGTGGATTCCATCTCCCGATTTCTCCAAGCCCGGTCCGATTTCCGGTCCGGATATGCCCAGCCCGGCTAAGACTGGTTTTGAGTTGAGCCTTTGTTCCGTCCGACGCTACAGCAATGCTTGAGAGTTGAAGAGTACGCCTTAACGACGGAAATTGCGCTCAACGTAGGGTATCGGGCGGGGTCTGTCAAACGGCCGGGCGGCATCCTGCAAGGCACATTCCTCAAGTCTTACTTGAGGGTTTTGGCTATCTAACCCTGTGGTCGAGGGTTCAAGGAACGGGCGGAAGCGCATGCCCAGAGCCACCTACGTCGGGGTGTCCCGGAGCGTGCAGGTCTACATAATCGAGTGCGGTCACTTCAGGGCTGGCGAGCACCGCGGCGGCTGCCTTCCACTTGCGCGTCGCCTCGCTCGCGTTGCCGAAACGCAGTTCGATCCCGGAGGCAAGTTCGACGTCCACCCCGGTTTCGCCGAAATAGCTGCTTTCGACGTAGGGCAACAGGGCCGGTGGGGTCGCGGCGAGGATGCGAACCTGTTCCAGCGCTGAGCCCTTGATGCGCGGGCCCTTGGGCGGCGATTCCAGCGGCAGCCGCGGCAGCGTCTCCGCGCCGGCGGATGTGACCCAGGTCAGGATCGTGCCATCTTCGGCAACCGCGACCGCGTTGGAGCCGCTGCCGATCGAGGCGACCGGCCGTGAGGAGACGAGGCGCGGCGCGACGGCCGAGCCGCTGCGCAGGAAGAGGACGTAGGCGAGTGCGACGATTGCGAGAGCCGCGGTGCCAGCGATCAGCGCACGCCTCACAGCTCCCACCCCTGTGGCCACTCGGCCTCACCCAAGACCTGCACCTCCGGCTCGAGCACGACTCCGGTCAGCTCGTGCACCCGCCGTCTACCCTCGGCCATCAGCGCCAGCACGTCCGCAGTACTCGCATGACCGGTGTTCTCGACGAAGTTGGCGTGCTTCTCGGCAAAGCGGGCATCGCCGTGGGCGAGGCCACGGCATCCCGCGTCCTCCAGCAGCTGTCCGGCGCTGCGCCCCTCTGCCCGCGAATCCTCTGGGTTCTTGAAGGTCGAGCCGAAGGTCTTGATCCCGGAAGGCTGAGATTCGCGACGCTTGCCGCGCATCTCGTTGAGGCGGGCGCGTATCGCAACCGGGTCGTCCGGACGCAAATTGAAGGCGACGCGCGAGACGACCTCATCGGCGGCCAGATTGGAGCTGCGGTAGCCGAAGTCCAGCGAGTCGGGCGAACGCCGTTCGCGACCGCTCGCCGTAAAGACATCGACCCACCGCAACACTTCGGCAAGCCGGCCGCCGTAGGCGTTGGCGTTCATCTTCACCGCCCCACCCGCGGTGCCGGGGATGTTGACCCCGAATTCGATTCCCGCGAGGCCCCAACCGGCGGCCTTGGCAGAGGCCGAAGGAAAGCGGGCACCGCCGCCACAGACCATCCCACCCTCCTCGCGCTCGATCGCAGCCAGCTCGCCGCTCAGCTTGAGCGCAAGCCCAGGGAACCCTGCATCGGCGACGAGCAGGTTCGAGCCCGAGCCGATCACGCCGAGGGTGAGATCTTCGTCGGCGGCCCAGGCCAACACCGTCAGCAGCTCACCCTCATTGCCGGGCCGGGCAAAGAAGTCGGCGTTGCCACCCGTGCGCACCGTGGTCAGGCGAGCGAGGGGGAAGTCCCCCTGCACCGCTGCCGGCGGGATACTCATCGCGCTGCCTCTTCCCCAGCGGTGGCGCTTTCGACCAGGGTCTCGCCCACCTTGAAGACGTCGCCGGCGCCGATCGTGACGAGGACGTCGCCGCGCCGCAGGCGCGTCTTCAGCGCCCGCTGGGCGACGTCGAGCGTCGGCGTCCAGAGCACCCGCCGGCCGCCCATGCGATCGGCGGTGGCACGGGCGACGTCGAGGCCGCTCACTCCCTCGAGCGCGCCGACCGGCTGCTCGCGTGCCGGATAGACGTCGAGCACCGCGACCTCGTCGGCGAGCGCGAGCGCGGCGCCGAATTGCTCCGCAAGTGCCTTCGTGCGCGAGTAGAGGTGCGGCTGGAAGGCGGCGATCAGGCGCTCCGCCGTCAGCTCGCGCAGCGCCTCGAGCGCCGCCCGGACCTCGGTCGGATGGTGAGCGTAGTCGTCGTACACGCGGGCGCCGCCGCATTCGCCCTTCAGCTCGAGGCGGCGATGCACACCGGGGAAGTCGGCAAGCGCCATCGCCGTCTCGCTCGGGTCGAAGCCGGCCGCACCGGCGGCGGCGACGGCGGCGCGGGCGTTGAGCAGGTTGTGCCGGCCCGGAACGGCGAGGGCGATCTCGGCGTCGCAGTCCTCCGGCCGGATCACCGCCTCCGCCTTGGCTTCGAACTCGGCGAAGGCCGCCCGCAGCTCTCCGATCGAGCCCCAACGGCTGTGGTGATCCATCTCGACGTTGGTCACCACGGCGATCTGCGGCTGCAGCCCCAGGAAGCTGCCGTCACTCTCATCCGCCTCGGCGACCACCCACTCGCCCGCGCCCCAGCCGGCGTTCGCCGCAGCGCCGTCCGGACCCAGGCCCGGCACCTCGCCGCCGACGAAGAAGGCCGGGTCGGCGCCCAGCGCACGCAGCGCCCAGGCCAGCATCGCGGTCGTCGTCGTCTTGCCGTGCGTACCGGCGACCGCGATCAGGCGCTTCTCGGCGCAGAGCTCGGCCAGCAGCGCGCCGCGGTGAATCGGCTCGACGCCGCGCTCCTGCGCCAGAGCCAACTCCGGGTTGTCGGCGGCGATCGCGGTCGAGACGACGACCTCGGCGCCCTCCGGCAGGTTCCCGGCGGCGTGACCGACCAGCGGGTCGAGACCGGCGGCGCGCAGGCGCTCCATATAAGAGGACTCGCTGCGGTCGCTGCCGGTCACGCTCGCGCCCAGCTCGGCGCAGACCAGGGCCAGCCCGCTCATCCCGGCGCCGCCGATGCCGATGAAGTGCAGCCGCCGCGAGGCCCAATCGCTCATCGAACCGCTCCCAGCACCTCGTCGGCGATGCGGCTTGCGGCGTCGGGCCTGGCCAGGGCAGCCGAGGCCCGCGCCATCGCCGCCAGGCGCTCCTCATCGGCGAACAGGGCCAGCAGGCGCGCGGTCAGCAGCGCCGCGCTCAGCTCCGAGTCGGCGACGGTCTCGGCGGCGCCCGCCCCGCTCATCCACGCCGCGTTGGCGCTCTGGTGGTCGGCGGTGGCATGGGGGTAGGGGACAAGGATCGCCGGCCGGCCGGCGGCGGTCACCTCGAAGATCGAGCCGCCGGAGCGGGCCAGCACGAGGTCGCTGGCAGCGAGCACGTCGCCGAGGTCGGGCTCGTAGGCGAGCAGCGTGTAGCGGTCGCCGTGCGCCGCCGTCTCCAGCCGCCGCTCGATCTCGGCGTGGTCGCGGGTCCCAGCCAGGTGGAGGACGTGGAAGTTGCGCTCCCGGGCCGAGCCGGCCTCGGCGAAGGCCTCGATCGCCGCCAGGTTGATCGAGCGAGCGCCCTGGCTGCCGCCCATCACCAGCAGGCAGCAGGCATCGGGCCCGATCCCGAAGCGCCGCCGCGCGGCCCTCCTGTCCGCCCGGAGGACGGCAGCCGGCACCGGACGTCCGGTCAGCAGGTAACGGCTGCCCTCGCGGCCCTCGATCGGGAAGGAGAGGCAGACCCGCGCGGCGCGGCCCGCCAGCAGGCGGTTGGCGAGGCCGAGGTGGCTGTCGGCCTCGGTCAGCACCAATGGGGTGCGACCGAGCACCGCCGCCAGTCCGGCCGGCCCGGCGACGTAGCCGCCGCCACCCATGACCACCTCAGCGCCGCGACGGCGCAGGACGCCGCGGGCGGCGCTGAGGGCGCCCGCTGCCTCGGCCACGGCACGAGCGGCCCGCAGCGGATTGCGGCGGTCGATCCCGCGCACCTTGACGAAGTCGATCTCGTATCCGGCGGCGGGCACCAGCTCCGCCTCGATCCGCTCGCGCGTGCCAAGGAAGCTGACCTCCGCCCCCCTATCCCGAAGCTCGGCGGCGACGGCCATCGCCGGCACGACGTGTCCGGCGGTTCCTCCCGCCGCCACCACGACTCTGGGCGCTCTTTCGACCATCTCCAGCGTTGCCCCCTTGGCTCCTCTTGCGAGCCCCAGTAGTACGCCCGCCCTCGACGACGCGCAGTTTGCCAGCGCCGGAGGCGCGACCCGGCCGCCCGGCAGCCGAGGCTCGGCCACCGCGGGCGACGTTGAGGATCAGGCCGACGGCGAAGAGCGTCGCCAGCAGGCTGCTGTTGCCGTAGGAGACGAAGGGCAGCGGCACGCCGGTGAGCGGCGCCAGCCCCATCACCGCGAAGAGGTTGATCGTCGCCTGCACGACGATCAGCGAGGTGAGACCGGCAACGAGCAGCTTGCCGTAGCGGTCCCTCGCTTTCTGCGCGGTGCGCAGGCCGGCGTAGGCGAGCATGCCGAAGAGGCCGACGACGCCGAGAATGCCTAGCATCCCGAGCTCCTCGCCGATCACGGCGGAGATCATGTCGGTGTGCGCCTCGGGCAGGTAGAAGGCCTTCTGCACGCCATTGCCGATGCCGACGCCGAAGAGACCGCCCGAGCCGAGCGCGATCTTTGCCTGGGCCGCCTGGAAGCCGGTCCCAGAGGCGTCGGAGCCGGGGTGCAGGAAGCCGGTCAGGCGCGCCATCCGGTAGGGCTCGACCACGGTCAGCAGCAGCGCCAGGGCACCGAGGCAGAGAGCGATCTTGCCGAGATCGACGGGCCGCGCGCCGGCGGCGATCAGCGTCGCCGCAACCGAGAAGGCGATCACCATCGTCGTCCCCATGTCCGGCTCGGCGAGGATCAGCAGGCAGGCGGCGCCAACGACGAGCAGGAACGGCATCAGCCCCTCCAGCGAGCGCACCCGTTTCGGCTCGCGCGCGAGCAGATCGGCGCCGTAGAGGATCAGGGCGATCTTGGCCAGCTCCGAGGGCTGGAACTGGAGCGAGCCGGGACCGAGCCAGCGGCTCGCTCCGTTGGCGCTCGAGCCGGCGACCAGGACGGCGAGCAACAGGAGCATCGAGGTGACCAGCAGCGCCGGCGTGAGGCGGCGCACGGCGACCAGCCCGTGGCGAGCGGCGAAGTGCATCAGCACCAGGCCGACGGCGCCGAACATCAGCGTCCGCTTCAGGTAGAAGGCGCTGTTGGAGAGGTTGCCGTCGCTCAGCACCTGAGTGGTCGAGCTGGCCGAGAAGACCATCACCGCGCCGAGCGCGAGCAGGCAGAGGGTCGCGGTGAGCAGCAGGTTGTACTCGGTCGACTGGGCTGCGGCGCGGCTGCGCTTGCGCTTCGCCTTGGGCTTGGCGGAGCGCCCGAGGCGACCAAGCGCGAGTGTGCTCACGTGATGCTCCCGACGATCTCGCGGAAGCGCTCGCCGCGGCGTTCGAAGTTCTCGAAGGAGTCGAAGCTGGCGCAGGCCGGCGAGAGCAGCACGGTCTCGCCAGGCTCGGCGGCGCCAGCGGCGCGGCGCACGGCGTCCTCGAGATCCTCGCAGCGGTGCAGCGCGACGCCCGACTCGATCGCCGGCGCCAGGGCCTCGGCCAGCCGCGCGGCGGAGGCGCCTGCGAGGTAGCAGGCGACGCAGCGCTCGCGCACGGGCTCGAGCAGCGGCCGGTAGTCCTCGCCCTTCTCGCTGCCGCCGAGGATCGCGTGCACGCCGCCGGCGAAGGCCCGCAGGCCGACGGTCGCCGAGGCGACGTTGGTCGCCTTCGAGTCGTTCACGAAGCGCACGCCAGCGATCTCCGCCACCGGCTCGAGCCGGTGTGGCACGCCGGCGAAGCTGCGCAGCCCCTCGCGCACGGCCTCGCGGTCGAGGCTCATCGAGAGGGCGGCGGCGGCGACCGCCATCGCGTTGGCGGCGTTGTGTTCGCCGAGCAGGCCCAGCTCGGCGACGGGCAGCAATGGCTCACCGTCATAGAAGATCGTGTTCTCGGCCAGCGCCACCTCGCAGTCGGGCCCGGCGCCGCGACAGAAGGCGACCCGCCGCGCGCAGCCACCGAGGTCCACCCCGGTGAGCTCAGGGTCGTCGGCGTTGTAGACGGCGAGGTCGTCGTTGCCCTGGTTGGCGAAGATCCGCAGCTTCGCCGCCAGGTAGTCCTCGAGCGTGCCGTGCCGGTCGAGGTGGTCGGGGGCAAGGTTGAGGAAGACCGCGCACTCGGGGGCGAAGGCGACGCTGTCCTCGAGCTGGAAGCTCGACGCCTCGCAGATCACGGTCGCCTCGGGGTCGACCGCGCCGACGAGCGCGGAGAGCGGCGTGCCGACGTTGCCGGCCACCGCCACCGTCTCCCCGGCGCTGCGGTAGACGTGGCCGAGCCACTCGACCACGGTCGTCTTGCCGTTGGTCCCGGTGACGGCGACGAACCGGTTGGGCATCGCCCGCCAGGCGACCTCCAGCTCGCCCATCACCCCGATGCCCCGCTCCAGCGCCGCGGCGATCACCGGCGCCTCCCGCGGCACCCCCGGGCTCTTCACCACCGTCCGCACCCCCTCGAGGAGCGCCACTCCGTCTGCATCCAGCACGACTTCGACACCAACCTCCCGCAGTCCTGCCGCCCCCTCCGGATGCCCCGAATCGACCGCGACCACGCTTTCTCCCAAGCCAGCGAGGAGCCTCGCCACGGACTGCCCCGAACGGGCGAGTCCCACAACAAGAAATGGACCCTCAGGAAGCTCCGGACGGAGCTTCCTGGGTGGCGGCGAAGTCATGCAGATACGTTCGCGCTACACAAGCTCGCCCCTGTGCGACGGAAGCGCCCCTCCCTTCTACCGCCCGATCGACTGCTGATACAGCGTGAACCCGATCCCCGAGCAGACCGCCGCCACAATCCAGAAGCGCAGCATGATCTTGGTCTCCGACCAGGCCATCATCTCGAAGTGGTGGTGCAAGGGCGCCATCAGCAGGACGCGGCGACGGAAGGTCTTAAAGGAGAAGACCTGGATCGCGACCGAGAGCGCCTCGATCACGAAGATGCCGCCGATGAGGATCAGCAGCACCTCGGTCTGGGTCATCACGGCGAGGGCGCCGATCGCGCCGCCGAGACCGAGCGAGCCGGTGTCGCCCATGAAGATCGAGGCCGGGAAGGCGTTGAACCAGAGGAAGCCGATGCAGGCGCCGACCAGGCAGGCCGAGAGCAGGGCCAGGTTCTGCTGCTCGTTGGTGACGAAGGCGATCGCCGTGTAGGCGAGCAGGACGATCGCGCAGGAGCCCGCCGCGAGGCCATCGAGGCCGTCGGTGAGATTGACCCCGTTGGAAGTGCCGCCGATCACGAGGAAGACGAGAACGAAGTAGAGGACCGGGCCGAGGTCGACGCTTGCGTCGCCAATGCGGAAGTAGAGAACCGGCTGGAGCCCGACCTCGTGGCGGGCGACCCACCAGAGGGCGAGCGCGAGAAAGATCTGGAAGAGGATCTTCCAGCGTGCCGAGAGGCCGAGCGAACGGCGCTTGACGATCTTGATGAAGTCATCGGCGAAGCCGATCGCGGCGCAACCCATCGCCACTCCGAAGACGGCCAGGCTCTGTGCGTCGCGGTCGGAGAGGACCAGGTATGGCACGCAGATCGAGGCGAAGATGATCAGCCCGCCCATCGTCGGCGTGCCGGCCTTTGCGTGGTGCTCCTGCGGCCCGTCCTCGCGGATGTGCTGGCCGAACTCCTTGACCCGCAGGTACTCGATGAACTTGGGGCCGAGGAAGATGCAGATCAGCATCGCCGCCATCCCGGCGATCAGCACTTCACCCATCCAACAGCTCCTCCAAGGTGACCGCGACGACCTCGAGGCCGGCGGAGCGGGAGCCCTTGACCAGGATCGTGTCGCCCGGTTCGGCCTGGGCGGCGAGCCATTCAGCCGCCTCCTCGGGCGTGGCGAGCAGGTCGTCGGGGTCGTAGTCGCGAGCCGGCTCGCCGACGCCGATCACCAGGTCGATGCCCTCGCTGCGGGCGGTCGCGCCGACCTCGCGGTGGTAGGCGGCGGCGTCCGGTCCAAGCTCGGCCATCTCGCCGAGCACCGCAATCCGCCTCTCCGCCGGCAGCGAGCCAAGGTGGCCGAGCGCGGCGCGCATCGAGACGGGGTTGGCGTTGTAGCAGTCGTTCACGAGAAGGATTCTGTCGGCGAGCTCGAGGCGCTCGCCCCGGAAGCGCGAGAAGCCTATGTTCGCAGCGCGATCGGCCATCTCCGCCAGGGGCGCGCCAAGCGCTACCCCGGCGGCGATCGCCGCCAGCGCGTTCTGCAGGTTGTGGGTCTCGGCGAAAGGGAAGCGGAAGCGCTGGGAGCCCACTGGGGTCTCGACGAGCGCCTCGGTCACGCCGTCGGCCACGGTGCTCTCCAGCGCGTCAACGTCACCGCCGAGGCCGAAGCGAAGCAGGTTCGGCACCTGTCCCAGGTGGGGCTCGAGCTCGCCGGCGGCCGCCGGCACCACCGCCGTGCCGTCGGGCGGCAGTGCTGCAAGGACCTCGGCCTTCGCCGCCGCGATCGCCTCCACCGAGCCGAGCAGCTCGACGTGAACCGGGCCGACGTTGGTGATCACCGCGACCTCGGGCTCGGCGATCGCCGCCAGCTCGGCGATCTGGCCGGCGCCACGCATCGCCATCTCCAGCACCAGCACCTCGCTGCC
This sequence comes from uncultured Conexibacteraceae bacterium, assembly GCA_964591825.1. GTDB lineage: Bacteria > Actinomycetota > Thermoleophilia > Solirubrobacterales > 70-9 > VRUE01. Next base: position 2,078 of record CAZQET010000427.1, on the reverse strand, counting down.
CGCTGGCGCCTCGAGGATCGTCAGCGGCAGCCCGATCTCGGTGTTGAGGTTCTCGCGGTTGGCGTGCACGGCGCCCGGCAGCAGCGCCCTGGCGATGTCCTTGACCGAGGTCTTGCCGACCGAGCCGGTGACGCCGACGACGCGGGCCCCAAGCGCCCGCCGCCAGGCCCGCGCCAGCGCCTGCAGCGCCACCAACCCATCATCCACAGCAAAGACCCAACCCCCCTCCCCGCCACTGAGTTCGTGTTTTCTCTCGCTATCCGAGAGAAAACACGAACTCAGTGGGTGGTCTACGACGACGCCCCAGGCGCCGGCCTCGATCGCCGCGGGGGCGAACTCGCCGCCGTTGACTCGCTCGCCGCGCAGGCCGAAGAAGAGGTCGCCGGGGCCGGTATCGCCGGAGGCGATCGTGGCCCGCCGTGGCGATCCGGGCTCGCCCTCGGCGACAATCTCCGCCCCGATGGCGGCGGCGATCTGCTCGGGACCGAGGTTCAAAGCCGGCGCAGCTCCTCGCGCGCGACCTCGCGATCGTCGAAGGGGACCTTGCGGCCATGCTCGAGCTCCTGGCCCTGCTCGTGCCCCTTGCCGGCGATGACCACGGTGTCACCGGGCTGGGCTCTCCCCAGGGCCCGGGCGATCGCCGCGCGCCGGTCGGGCTCGACCTCGACCTCGGCGCCGTTCTCGACTCCGCCCACGACCTCGGCGATGATCGCGTCCGGATCCTCGGAACGCGGGTTGTCGGAGGTGACGATCGCCAGATCGGAGAGCGAAGCGCCGGCTCGACCCATCTTCGGCCGCTTGTCGCGGTCGCGGTCGCCACCGGCGCCGAAGACGACGATCAGGGCGCCCTCGGTGATCCGCCGCGCCGCCCGCAGCACGTTCTCTAGCGAGTCGGGCGTGTGCGCATAGTCGACGAGCACGGTGAACTCCTGCCCTGCCTGGATCGGCTCGAACCGCCCCGGCACGCGCTCAGAGCGCGCCAGCCCTTGCGCTGCGACCTGCGGCGCCACCTCAAGCGCCAGCGCCCCCCCGAACGCTCCCAGCCCGTTCTCCACGTTGAACTCCCCCGGCAACCCCGTCCGTATCTCGACCTCCCCGCCGACGGCACCGAAAGCAGTCATATGCACCGCCTTGGGTCCCGTCGGCCGCCAAGCCGCGGTGAAGCGGGCGCCGGTGGCGTCAAAGGAGACCTGGTGGGCGGTCAGGTCCGCCTCAGCGCCCTTGGCGGAGAAGGTGAGGCACTCGAGCTCCTCGGCGAGGCGGCGGCCGTAGGGATCGTCGACGTTGACCACCGCGGCTCGTGGCCCCATCTCGAACAGCCTGCGCTTGGAGAGGAAGTACTCCTCCATCGTGCCGTGGAAATCGAGGTGGTCCTGGGTCAGGTTGGTGAAGAGCGCCAGCTCGAAGTGGATCGCGTCGACTCGGTGCAGCGCTAGCGCGTGCGAGGAGACCTCCATCGTGCAGGCCCGGTCGCCCGCGTCGAGCATGCGCCGGAACGTCGCCTGCAGGTCGATCGCCTCCGGCGTCGTCCGCTCGACCTCCTCCTCCACCCCACCCACGACCTGGCGCACCGTCCCCAGCAGCCCGCACTGGATGCCCGCCGCCTCCAGCACCTCCCGGATCAGGAACGCCGTGGTCGTCTTGCCGTTCGTCCCCGTGACCCCCACGACTCGCAACTCTTGGCTTGGGTCCCCATGGAACGCTGCCGCCACCGGCGCCATCGCCGCCCTCGCGCTGGATACCACCACCTGCGCCACATCCAGCTCCAGCTCCCGCTCCACCACCAGTCCCACGGCCCCCGCCGCGACCGCCGCCGGCCCAAACTCGTGCCCATCGACCTTCTCCCCCGGCACGCAGAAGAACAGCGTCCCGGGCCGAGCTTTTCGGCTGTCGTAAGCCAAAGAGCCGATCTCCACAGAGCCGTCCCCCACGATCCGCGCCCCAGGAATCTCCGCGGCCAGCGTTGCCAATCTCACGTCCACAAGTCTAAGAAGGGCGTCGGGTGCCCCTGCCCCAAACACTCAAGCGAGGCGCCGGGCGGGCGGTTTTGGCAGGGGGACCCGGCGCCCCCCCCTATT
>CAZQET010000426.1:0-6174 GCA_964591825.1 uncultured Conexibacteraceae bacterium | reverse complement strand
CGGCCATCGTCGGCGCGAGCCTATCGACAGCCTAAGCCGTCTCGATCTTGGTGATTTTGAGCTTCTTCTTCGGGCCGCGCGGCACTTCGACGGTGACGACGTCGTTTCGCGTGTGGCCGATCAGCGCCTTGCCGATCGGCGACTCGTTGGAGAGCTTGTGCTCGAGCGGGTCGGCCTCGGTCGAGCCGACGATCTGGAACTTCTGCGAGTCACCCGTCTTCTGGTCCTTGACGTGGACGATCGAGCCGAACTGGACCTCGTCGGTGCCGAGGTCCTTCTCGTCGATCACGGTGGCGCGGCGCAACCGCTCTTCGAGCTGGGCGATGCGCTGCTCGAGCAGCGCCTGCTCGTTCTTGGCGTCGTCGTACTCGGCGTTCTCGGAGATGTCCCCGAACTCGCGCGCCTCCTTGATTCGCGCGGCGACCTCGCGCCGCTTCACGGTCGAGAGGTGGTCGATTTCCTCCTTGAGCTTCTCGAGACCCTCGGGTGTGATTACGGACTGGCGACTCACTTTGGCACTACCTCGCTTTGATCGGTTAGAACGGCCGGAAACGGCTCCTAGACCCAAAAACGCCCAGGTGCGGCGGCTAAGACTCACCACACCAGGGCCGGAAGTCGCGGGATTATAGCGAGGGGGATGGAGCGGCCAGATCGGCGATCAGACAACGGGCCCGGGGCAGGTCGGCCGAGCGCTGCAACTCCTCGACGAGCCCCGGCGAGGCGTCGAGGGCCTCCACGTACCAGGGGTAGAACTTGCGCAGGTAGCGCCCGGCGCGCTCCTCGCCGAGGTGCTCGGCGGCGCTGTCGATCACCCAGAGCAGCTCGGCGACGACCTCGCCGCGGTCGGGCGGCTCGCTGCGGCGGCCGGTGAGCTCTTCGAAGACCCAGGGGTTGCCGAGCGAGCCGCGCGCCATCATCACCGCGGCGGCGCCCGACTCAGCGTAGGCGTGACGGGCCGCCTCGGCGCTCTTCAGGCCGCCGGAGACGATCACCGGGACCTCGATCCGCTCGACCAGCTCGCGGGTGAGTGCGTAGTCGGGGTTGCCCCTGTGGCCGATCGTCGCGGCGCGCGGGTGAAAGCCGATCGCGGCGACGCCCGCCTCCTCGGCGAGACGGGCGGCGAGCTCAAAACCAGAGCGATCGCCGACTTCGATGCCGGAGCGCAGCTTCACCGTCACGGGCCGCTCGCTGCCTTCAATCGCTCCCCGGGCGAGGGCGAGGGCGAGCTCGTGGTCGCGCAGCAGCTCCGCGCCGGCGCCCGTCCGACGCACCTTGCGCACCGGGCAGCCCATGTTGATGTCGATCAGGTCGGCGCCGGCCTCGGCGGCGATCGCCGCGGCCGAGCGCATCACCTCCGGATCGTGACCGAAGAGCTGGATCGAGACCGGGTGCTCATCGGGATGGATCCGCATCAGCTCACGCAGGGTGCGCTCGTTGCGGTGGTGCAGGCCGAAGCTGGAGACCATCTCGGAAACGGCGAGGCCGGCGCCGTGGCGCTTCGCCTGCAACCGCACGAACCAATTGCCGATCCCGGCGAGGGGCGCCAGCAGAACGCGGTTGGGGATCTCGACCTCGCCGATCCGCAGGGGATCAGTCAGGAGCGGCTGTTGGCGCGTTGCGTTCATGGATGAGGCGCAGCCCCTTGAGGGTAAGGAGATCGTCGACTTCATCGATCGTCTCCGTGAACGGGACGACGGTGGAGGCGTAGCCGCCGGTGGCGAGCAGTCGCGGGTTCGGCAGCTCTTCTTCGATGCGGCGCACGATGCCGTCGATCAACCCGGCGAAGCCAAAGATGAAGCCGGAGTGGATCGCCGCCCGGGTCGAGCGGCCGATGGCTTCCCGCGGCTCTTCGAGATCGATCCTGGTGATCCGCGCCGCCCGTTCGATCAGGGCGCTGAGCGAGGGGGCGAGGCCGGGACCGATCGCGCCGCCGAGGTACTCGCCCTCGGCGGAGACCACGTCGACGTTGATGCCGGTGCCGAAGTCGACGGAGACGCAGGCCTCTCCGAAGCGGTCATAGGCGGCGATCGCGTTGACGAGGCGGTCGGCACCCACCTCGAGCGGGTTCTCGATCCGGATCGGCATCCCGGTCCTGACGCCGGGCCCAACCGCCAGGCATTCGGCCTCCAGGTAGCGCCGCGCCATCTCCTCGAACTGGCTCCCGAGCGGCGGCACCACGGAGGAGACGCAGACCGCGTCGACTTCGCCGAACGACATCTCGCAGAGCGAGAAGAGGCCGGCGATTCGCTCGGCCAGCTCGTCGCCGGTCGCACCCGAACGCGTCTGGAAGCGCCAGTGCTCGAGGAGATCCTCGCCATCGAAGGCGCCCAGGTGCGTTTGGGTGTTGCCGACGTCGACGGCGAGTAGCACGCCGCGATTATCCCTGGGAGGGGATCGTCCGTGGCACTCGCCGGCCTCTGCGCATAGGATCGTCCCGTGAAAGCTCGCCTCTACGTGCTGCCCGCCTCCCATCCCGCCTTCACGGCGAGGCTGATGCTCGAGCACAAGGGGATCGCGTACAAGCGCACCGATCTGCTGCCGGTGATCTCGAAGCTGGTCCTGCGCGCCGCGGGCTTTCCGGAGGTGACGGTTCCGGCCCTGAAAATCGATGGCCGCCGGATCCAGGGCTCGACCCAGATCTCCCGGGAGCTCGATCGCCTGCGGCCGGAGCCGCCGCTCTTCCCGGCCGATCCGCAGATGCGGGCGGCGGTCGAGGAGGCAGAGCGCTGGGGGAACGACATCCTGCAGCCGCCGCTGCGCCAGATCCTCTGGTGGACCTTCAAGGCGGACCGCGGCTCAATGGAGAGCTACGCCGACGGCGCCAAGCTCGGCATTCCGGTCTCGCTGGCGATGAAGACGGCCGCGCCGATCGTCGCGCTCTCGGTGCGCTTCAACGAAGCCGACGACGAGCACGTCCGCCGCAGCCTCGCCGAGATGCCGGCGATGCTGCAGAAGGTCGACGACCTGATTGCCGCCGGCACGCTCGGCGGCTCTGAGCTCAACGCCGCGGACTTCCAGATCGCCACCACGCTGCGCCTGGCGATGACGCTGGACGATCTGCGCCCGGCGATCGAGCAGCGCCCCGCCGGCGAGCTGGCGATGCGGGTGGCTCCCGGCTATCCCGGCCATACGCCGCCGATCCTGCCTCCGGCCTGGCTACAGCCCCTGCGCGACCCAACCACTGCCTGAGCTTCGATGCAGCATTGCCGGGGCTATGGCCCAGGCAATGCTTCACCGAGCCTTGCGATCGACCCTCTGGTCCAGACCAAGCGAGCGCAGAGCGGCGTCTAGCGGCGTGCCGTCGGGCAGCCTCAGCTCCGGATCCAACTCCAGCAGGGGCACGAGCACGAAGCGGCGGCTGGTCACCTCGGGATGCGGAAGGGTGAGGCGGTCGGTGCTCAGCTCGTAGTCACCGAGCAGAAGGAGGTCGACGTCGAGCGGGCGGGGACTGTGGCGGGGAGCGTCGAGTCGGCGCCCGCGCTCTACCTCTACTTCCTTGCAGAGATCGAGCAGCTCCTCTGGCTCGAGGTCAGTGCATATCCGCACCGCGGCGTTGAGGAAATCAGCCTGGTCGAGGACGTCGCCCACCGGCTCAGTCTCGTAGTGGGAAGAGACCGCCTCGACCTCGACCCCGCGCTCGCGCAGTACCTCGACCGCGGCCCGGATATGCGACTCGCGGTCGCCGACGTTGGAGCCGAGGCCGAGGTAACCAGTGCGCTTCACAGGGAGGGACGCGCAAGGCGGGTTGGCTGGGAGGGCACTCAGGCCTCTTCGGGCTCTTCTTCGTCGTCTTCTTCGGCGCGCTCGTGGACGACCTCGACCGCGACCTCCTGGATCGCCAGCGGCAGTGGCGGCTCGGGCTTGGCGGCCCGCACGCGCACCGACTCGCAGCCGTAGCGCTCCATCAGTCGCTCGCCGACCACCTGGGCGAGGCGCTCAAGGGTGCGGTAGCTGCGCTCGGTGGCAGCGAGAGCGACGATGTCGCAGACCTCGGCGTAGTCGACGGTGTCCTCGATCCGGTCGGTGAGCACGGCGTCGCAGTCGGGCACGTCGAAGGAGACGTCGAACTCGAGCCGCTGCCCGACCTCCTGCTCGGAGTCGCTGACCCCGTGATGGGTGTAGATCGAGAGCCCGCGCAACTCGACCTCGACACGGGACTCCAAGCCGTTTCCATGCGCCTCCATGACGGCAGAACCTACCCAAGCACCGCCGCGGCGACTTTCAGCGCCTGCGCCATCTCGGCGACGTCGTGGACGCGGAGCACGTCGGCCCCTTCGACCGTGGCGAGCACCGAGGATGCGATCGTGCCGCCGATCCTGCTCTCGACCGGCGAGCCGTCGACCCTGCCGATGAAGCTCTTGCGTGAGGTGCCGATCACCAGCGGCCGCCCCAGCTCCCGAAGCTCTCTCAGGCGCCGCAGCAGCTCCAGGTTGTGCTCCAGCGTCTTCCCGAACCCGATCCCCGGATCGACCCAGATCCGCTCCTCGGCGATGCCTGCCTCAACCGCAAATTCGATCCGCGCGCCGAGAAAGCCCTTGACGTCGTCGACGACATCGCCGTAGCGGGGATCGTCCTGCATGGTTCGCGGATCACCCGGCATGTGCATCAGCACGACCTCCACCCCCCGCTCCGCGCACAGCTCCGCCATCCCAGGGTCACCCCGCAGCGCCGTCACGTCGTTGACGATCAAGGCCCCGGCGTCGACAGCCGCCGCGGCCACCGCGGCCTTCGAGGTGTCGATCGAGACGGCGCCCTTCCCCGCCAGCCCTTCGACCACCGGCACCACCCTGCGCAGCTCCTCCGCCTCCTCCACGGGCTCGGCCCCGGGTCGGGTCGATTCCCCTCCGACGTCGAGGATCGCGGCGCCGTCCCTGAGAAGCTCCTCGCCATGTCGAACCGCCGCGGCGGGATCGAGGTACTGCCCCCCATCCGAGAACGAGTCGGGGGTCACGTTCACGACCCCCATCAACTTCACGCTGCTGGTCAGCTAGCGTCCCCGCCCGCGAACCCGGGCCGCGGCCGCGGCTGCGCCACCGGGCCCTCACGCTGCGCCCGTTCGGGCTGCGGCGCCGGCTCCACCGGCTTCGCGGCCTCCTCGTCGTCGGCGAACACCTCGTCCTCGGGCTTGCCGTCGAGCAGCGCCACGAACTGCTCGGCATCGATCGTCTCGCGCTCGAGCAGGATCTTGGAGATCCGGTCGAGCTCCTCGCGGCGCTCGGTGAGCAGGTCCTTGGCGATCTGGTGGGCGCTCTCGACGATGCGGCGGATCTCGTCGTCGATCTCGCGGGCGATCTCGTCGGAGTAGTCGGGCTCGGAGGAGAACTCGCGGCCGAGGAAGGGCTGGCCGCGGTCATGGCCGAAGACCCGCGGACCGAGGCGCTCGGACATGCCGAAGCGCATCACCATCTGCTTCGCCGTCTCGGTGACCTTCTCGAGGTCGTTGGAGGCCCCGGTGGTGATCTCGCCGAAGACGATCTCCTCGGCGGCGCGCCCGCCCAGGGTCATCGCCATCGTGTCGGTCAGCTCCGCCCGCGAGGTGAGGAACTTGTCTTCCGCCGGGAGGCTGATCGTGTAACCGAGCGCCTGGCCGCGACTGATGATCGAGATCTTGTGGACCGGGTCGCAGTTGGGCAGCAGGTGGCCGACGATCGCGTGGCCGAGCTCGTGGTAGGCGGTGATCAGCCGCTCCTTCTCGCTCATCACCCGGGTCTTCTTCTCGGGGCCGGCGATCACCCGCATGATGCCCTCCTCGAGCTGCAGCATGGTGATCTCGCGGCGTCCCTCGCGCGCGGTCAGCAGCGCCGCCTCGTTGATCAGGTTGGCGAGGTCGGCGCCGGTGAAGCCGGGGGTCTGCCCGGCCAGCGCGTCGAGGTCGATCGCCTTGGCGAGCGGCTTGCCGCGGGTGTGCACCTCGAGGATCCTCTTGCGCCCCTTGCGGTCGGGGCGGTCGACGACGACCTGGCGGTCGAAGCGACCGGGCCGCAGCAGCGCCGGATCGAGGATGTCGGGCCGGTTGGTGGCGGCGATGAGGATGATGTTGTCCTTCATCTCGAAGCCGTCCATCTCGACCAGCAGCTGGTTGAGCGTCTGCTCGCGCTCGTCGTGGCCGCCGCCCATGCCGGCGCCGCGGTGGCGGCCGACGGCGTCGATCTCGTCCATGAAGATGATGCAGGG
>CAZQET010000425.1:0-3317 GCA_964591825.1 uncultured Conexibacteraceae bacterium | reverse complement strand
CAGCCACATCGAAAACCCTACGTCGTCCCGCCTCCTCTGGGGGTGCAACGTTTTCTCCCCCTGTGGGGAGGTCAGTGCGTTGCCCCGCCAACCCCGTCGCTGGGTGCAACGCCTTGTCCACTTCCAAGGGGGAGAAAACGTTGCACCCCAATCAGTCGGGGGCGAGGCCGCGGCCGGTGAGGAGGAGGCTGACGGTCTGGACGAGGATGCGGGCGTCGAGGCGGGCGCTGCGGTGGTCGACGTACCAGACGTCGAGCTCGATCCGCTCCTCCCAGGGGATGCCGGCGCGGCCCTGGACCTGAGCCCAGCCGGTGATGCCGGGGCGGACCTCGTGGCGGCGGTGCTGGTGGGCCGTGTAGTCCTTGACCTGGGCGGCGATCGTCGGGCGCGGGCCGACGATCGCCATCTCGCCGCGCAACACGTTGACCAGGTTGGGGAGCTCGTCGAGCGAGGTGCGGCGCAGGACGCGGCCGGCGGCGGTGACGCGCGGATCGTCGCGAGTGACGACGGTGCCGACGCCGACCGGGTCGGAGCCCTGCACCATCGTGCGCAGCTTGAGCATCTCGAACTCCGCGCCGTGCAGGCCGACGCGGCGCTGGCGGTAGAGCACCGGCCCCCGGCTGCCGAGCCTGATCGCCAGCGCGGCGATCAATAGCAGCGGCGAGAGCACGGCCAGGGCGAGCGCGGCGAGCCCGATGTCGAGGAGGCGCGGCATCCGCTAGCGGGTTCCGGGCGCCTTCTCCCAAGCACCGATTGGCCGGCCGTGGCGGAGGCGGTCCCAGAGGCCGGCGGCGATCGACAGAGTGGTCAGCCAGTAGTAGCGGGCCACCCGCAGCGGCCCGCGCGGGAAGCTGCCGCCGAAGAGGCCGGCGGCGATCGCCGCCACCTGGATGCCGTAGGTGACCACGTAGACGGCGCCGTCGCCAAGCAGGAGCAGGTTGCTGAGGAAGGCGATCGCGTGGAGGAAGGGCGTCAGGTAGCGCAGCAGGCGGTGCGAGAAGAGCTCCCAGGTGTAGAGCGGCCGGTAGCCGCGCGGCGAGATCATCCGCTCGCCGACGACGATGTCCCAGAGGCCGATCATCATTCGGCGTTTGCGGGCGAACTCGCCCTCGATCGTCGGCACCATCTTCTCGCTGGCGCGGGCGCCGGGCTCATACAGCGAGCGCTTGCCGCGCTTGGCGAGTGCGAAGGGAAAGGAGAGGTCGTGGCTGCCGGCTCCGTCGAGAGCGATGTAGTCGGCCGTGCGCACCGCGTAGATCGCCCCGTTGCCGGCAGTGATCCCAGCCAGTGAGGACTCCATCTGTCGGACCGCCATCTCGTAGCGCCAATAGGCCCCCTCGAGGTTGTCGCCGGGGGGATCGACGAAGCGGACCTGGCCGCAGACGTAGGCGACACGGCGCTCGGTGAACGGCGCGACGAGCTTGCGCAGCGCCTCCGGCTCCCAGGCGCTGTTGGCGTCGGAGAAGGCGAGGATCTCACCGGTGGCCTGCTCCACCGCGGCGTTCTGGGCGGCGAGCTTGCCGCCGCGCGGCAACTCCAGCACGAGGTCGGCGCCGGCCTCGCCGGCCCGCTCGGCGGTGGCGTCGTCGGAGCCGTCGGAGGCAACGATGATCTGCAGCCGCTCGCGCGGATAATCGAGCGCCAAGGCGTTGGCGACCTTGTCCGCGATCACCTCCTGCTCGTCGTGGGCGGCAACGATGAGGGAGACCGTGGGCGGCTCGCCGGTGGGAGCCGGCCGCGGCTTGGGACGGCCGCGGACGTCGGTGATCAAGCGCAGCAGCAGCGGATAGCCCAGGTGCGTGTAGGCGATCAGCCCAGCGGAGGCCCAAAAGACGACAGCGACGAACTGCATCAAATTTCCACTCTGCCAGATGGGGAATTTGATGCAGTTCGTCGGGGCGGGGACTCGAGCAGCTCTTCGTAGAGGGCCATGGTCTGGGCGGCGACTGCGTCCCAGGAGTAGGGGCCGGCCGCTGCGGCGCGGGCGGCGGCGGCCAGGCGCTCGCGGGCGGGAGCGTCGCTCACCAGCTCGTTCAGAGCCTGGGCGAGGCCGTCCGGGTCGCCGGGGGCGACGAGGCGAGCGGCGCCGGTCGCCGCCACCTCGGGGAAGCCGCCAACCGCACTTGCCACCAGGGGCTTGCCGAAGGCGAGCGCCGTGTAGAGCACGCCGGAGTGCTCGGCGTCGCGGTAGGGGAGGACGACGAGGTCGGCTCGGCGGAAGATCGCCGGAATCTCAGTGTCCTCGACGAAGCGAGTGAGGAGGTGGACGCGGCCGGAGGCGGAGGCGGCGGCCGTGCGCAATGGCTCGATGTCCATGCGCGGGTTGCCAATGATCCACAGCTCCGCGCCCTCGACTTGGCCAAACGCGTCGAACAGGACGTCGAGGCCCTTGTAGGGGCGCAGCAGGCCGAAGAAGAGGATCACTGGGCCCTCGGTCCCGTCCAGCTCCGCTGGCAGCGGCTTCTCGGCGGGGAGGCGGGTGAGGTAGTCGAAGGCGCCGTGCGGGATGACGCGAACGCGGTCGCTCTCGACGCCCGCCTCCTCGCGCAAACGCCGAGCCCCGTGCTCGGAGTGGGCGACGACGGCATCCATCTGTCCAAAGAGACGGCGAGCGGTCGCGAGCTGGCGACGGGTCGGGTCCGGCGGCAGGACGTAATGAGCCGTCATGACGCGCGGGCGACACGATGGCAAGAGGCGCGCGTCGAGTGCTGGCATGGTCAGCCACTGGTAGTGAACGACGTCGGCGTCGAGGGCGGCGCGCAGGCGGCGCATGTCGCCGAGGTGCTCAGTCGCCTTGAAGGCGCGCCGGGCGCGAGCATCGAGACCGCGGGCTGTGCTGCGCCGGTAGAAGAGCTCGCGCACCGCGTAGCCCTCGGGCTCGGGAACCGGCCCGTAGAGGAAGCGGCTGGTCAGCAGCTCGACCTCCGCGCCGCGCCCGGCAAGCGCCGCGGCGAGAGCGCGGTCGTAGGGCGGCGTGAAGGCTGAGGGGTCGACCAGCTGGACTTTCATTGCTTGGGGTTCTGGGTCTGTCCCGGTAGAGGTAGAACGTCTTGTACTTTTTCCGCGGTGAGGTCGGCGGACGGCCGCCAACTGTGTTCGGAAAAAGTTAAGTGGAACCTCTACCGGGACAGACCCTGCCACCCCTGCTCTCCTATTGCGTCGTGAACACGAACGGTCGCGAGTACCTGCTCGCCTGTCTCGACGCGATCGAGCGGACTCATCCCGAGGGGGTCGAGTGCGAGGTCCTGGTCCTCGACAACGCCTCGAACGACGGGTCGGCCGAGGCGGTGCGGGCGCACGGCCGGGACATCCGCTTG
>CAZQET010000424.1:0-5829 GCA_964591825.1 uncultured Conexibacteraceae bacterium | reverse complement strand
GCTCGCGGCGCCGCTCCAGGTAGGAGATCCACTCGCCTCCGCGGTCCGGGCGCCCGACCCGGGAGACGAAGCTCGGCATCACCTGCTTCAGCTCGGTGAGGATCATGCCGCCGTACTCGCGCGCCTCCGGCAGGGGGGAGGCCATCAGCCTCAGCAGCAGCTGCTCGTAGGCCTGACCCGAGGCGTAGATGCCGACGTGACTGAGCGTTGCCGCAGGTAGCAGCCCGCGCAGCAGATCGAGCGCCTTGGCCCGGATCGAGCGCCGCCAGGGGCCCTCGGGCTCGTCGTCCCCGCGCGGCCAGTGCTCCGCCGCCCACCGCTCGACCCTCTTCAGGGAGTCCGAGTAGATGGCGAAGATCTCGTCCATCGCGGCGGCGAACTCGGGCCCGAGCTGCTCGTCGCGGTAGTAGCGGTACCCCTCGCCGCCGTCGATCGCCATCGGCCGGTCGTAGGGGATGTAGCGGGTCGACTGCTCGAGGTAGGCGGCGAGCCGGCCCCGCTGCAGCACCTTGGTGAGGATGTTCGAGACCCACTCGCAGGCGACGTGGGCGCCGCCGACCTGGGCGATCGAGTCGTCCCCGTAGCCGACGAAGACCCGCTCATAGAGCCGCGCCGCGCGCTCTCCCTCGACGCCGTCGAAGGGCCGCGTCCCCGGATCGGCATCGGCCGCGAACTCCTCCAGGTAGAGCCGGCGCACGGTCCCGGAATAGCGCGAATAGCGGGCAAAAAGTGCCCCCTTGACGGTCTCGGGCAGGTTGACGAGGGCGAAGACGGGACGGTCGAGGTTGGTGAAGTGAGGCGCCAGCAGCGCCCGCTCCTCGGGGGTGAAGTCCTCGACCGGGTAGCGCACCGGCGCATCGTAGTCAGCGCGTCGGCGGGCGGGCCATCAGCTCGACCCGGTGGCCCTCTGGGGCGATGACGCGGCCGCGCGGCGCGCCCCAGTGCTCGCGGCGGCGCTCGATCTCGAAGCCGGCCTGGCTCAGGGCGGCGAAGGTGGCATCGAAATCGGCGACGACCACGGCGACGTGGCCGCGGGGCGGCACGGTTGGCGACTCGGTCGGCATCAGGTGCACCTGCGTGCCCTCCCGTTCCAGCCAGACGAACTCGCGCAGCGTCGCCGGCGGCTCGACCCGCTCGAACCCGAGCAGCTCCCAGAGCTCGACCGAGCGCTCGACCAGGTCGGGCCTCACCTCGATCCCGACGTGGTGCAGCATCAGAACAACAGTGACAGCAGCGCCGCTGCGACGACGATCAGGGTCGACCAGGTGACCGCCTCGGCGGTGATCTCCATATCGAGGCCGTAGGCGTGGGCGACTACTAGCGAGTTGAGCCCGGAGGGCATCGCCGAGAGCAGGCGATAGGCGGCCGGCAGGTGGATCAGCGGGGCCGCGAGCAGCATCAAGAGGCCGGGGACGACGGCGAGCCGGGTGAAGACGGTCAGCGCGACCGGGCGGGTGAGCGGCGGCGGCATCGGCAGCTCGCCATGCTCGGCGTTCTCGGCCAGCGTCGCGCCGACGGCGAAGAAGCCGATTGGGAGGATGGCGACGATCAGGGCCTGGGAGAGGTCGACGAGGGCGGTCGGGGCAAGCGCTCGGGGGGCGAGCAGCCCGGCGATCGCTGCGTAGAGCGCCGGGTTGCGGGTGAAGAAGGCGCGGGCTCGCTGGCGCGGCGTTTCACCCGCCTTGGTGCCGAAGGCGGCGCCGACCGCAAAGGCGCCGAGCAGCAGGCATGGGCCGGTGACCAGCACGTCGTAGAGCACGGCGGTCGAGAGCTGGTCGCGGCCGAGCAGGGCGACCGTCATCGGGTAGCCGAGGTAGCCGGTGTTGACGCTGAGGATCGTGCAGACGACGGCGCCGATCTGGAAGCGCGGCAGCTTCAGCACCCGACTGGCGAGGAGGTAGGCGAAGAGCGCCCCCAGCGAGGAGGCGACGATCCCCAGTGCCAGCCCGACCCCGTGACCGAGATCGATGTTGGCCTTGGCGATGTTGAAGAAGATGACCGGCGGCAGGAAGACGTAGAGCAGCAGCGTCAGCGCGCGCCGCGCCGCCATCGCCGCCCCGGCCGGCCAGCGGCGCTCGGAGGCGACGCCGACGGCGACGGAGACGACGATTGCGGCGGTTGTGAGCAGGACCCCGATCGGAGGACCCTTTCACGGTGACTACGCGTACAGCTGCTCGATCTCGTCCGCGTACTTGCGCTCGATCGGCCGGCGCTTCAGCTTCATCGTCGGGGTCAGCTCGTCGCCGCCGGGAGCCCACTCGCCGTCGAGGATCTCGTATCGCTTGATCTGTTCGACTCGGGCGAGGCGGGCGTTGGCTGCCTCGACGGCACGCTCGATCTCGTTCGCAACGTCGGCGTCGTGGACGGAGAGGCCGCGGGCGGCGAGCGTTTCGGCGTCGAGCGCGAAGAGAGCGACGTTGTAGGGGCGGTTGTCGCCAATTGCCACCGCCTGGGCGATCAGCGGAGTCGCCGCCTTCAGCTTCGCCTCGATGTTGGCCGGCGACATGTTCTTGCCCGCCGCATTGATGATCAGCTCCTTCTTGCGGTCGACGATGCGCAGGTAGCCGGCGTCGTCGAACTCGCCGACGTCGCCGGTGCGCAGCCAGCCGTCCCCGTCCAGCGCCTCGGCGGTCTTCTCCGGCAGGTTGCGGTAGCCGGCCATCACCTGCGGGCCGCGCACCATCACCTCGCCGTCCTCGGCGAGCTTCACCTCGGTGTTGGGAATCGGTGGCCCGACGGTGCCGACCCGGACCGCGCCGGGCGGGTTCAGGGTGGTGATCGCGGTCGTCTCCGACATCCCCCAGGTCTCGCGGATCTCGATCCCGAGGCCGAGGAAGAACTCGAGCACCTCCGGTGGCGTCGGCGCCGCGCCGACCACGAACGATTCGACCTGGTCGAGGCCGAGCATCGCGCGGATCCCGGAGAGCACCCGCTCGTCCGCCTGCTCCCACTCGGCCTGGAGCTCCTCCGGCACGCCGCCGTCCATGAGGGCGCGGGCACGGCGGAGGCCGAGCTCGATCGCGGCCTCGGTCGCTTCCCGTTTGGCCTCGTTGGCCTCGGCGGCGATGCCCACTTCGATCGCAGCCTTCAGCTTTTCCCAGATGCGCGGCACGCCGCCCCACACCGTCGGCTTCACCTCGATCGAGTAGGCGACCATCTGGCGCGGGTCGGGGCAGCAGTAGACGCAGGTGCCGTAGAGCATCTGCGCGTAGAGCCCGGCCCAGCGGTCGGCGATGTGGGCGCTGGGTAGGTAGGAGATCATCCGCCCGCCTGGCTTGGTCTGCTGGACCTCGTCACAGGCCTGCCAGACGGAGACCATGTTGGCGTGCGTCAGCTGAACGCCCTTGGGCGCCCCGGTAGTGCCCGAGGTGTAGATCAGGCAGAGCACGTCCTGCGGCTCGACCGCCTTCCAGCTGGACTCGAAATCGAATCCCGGGTCGCCCATGCGCTCCAGCTCTTCGACCGAGATCGTCCCCTCCGGCGCCTCGCCGTCGACGACCACCACGTGCTCGAGCGAATCGACCTTCTCGCGGGCCGCCAGCACCGTCTCCAGGAATCCCTGCTCGGTCACGATCACCCTGTTCCCGGCGTCCCGCACCAGGTACTCGATCTGCTCCGGCGAGGAGGTGTTGTAGAGCGAGAAGCAAGTGGCCCCGAGGTGCATCGCGGCGCAGTCGGTCAGGTGCAGCGCCGGGCGATTGACCAGCATGAAGCCAACCGTGTCACCCCGTTTGACGCCCAACGCCGCGAGCCCGGCCGCCCGCTTGCGCACCGCCTCCGCATAGTCCCGCCAGCTCGCCTCGTAGTCCGAATCCTTGAACCGCAGCGCCGGCGAATCCGCCCACTCGGCAGCGGTCAGCTGAAACGCCTCGCACATCGTCGCTGCTACCAGCGCCGCCGGTCGCTCCTCCATAAGGCTGACGATATCGCTCGCCGTCTATTCGACCGGATTGCCCGCGATTTTCAAATGTCGCGACGCTTTCCCATTCGACGCGGAGGAGGCATGCCAAGCCGAGGTGCCAGCCATGTGCACACTCGCTCTTGGGAGAGGACCACAAATGCGACGACAGCAATCTCGATGATGCCGAGGAGGCCGCCGGGCCATCTGAGCAGCTTGCCCACAATGAAGATCGGAAGGTAGATCGCCACGCTGACTGCAATCGGAAGGACGAGTTCTGTAGTCAAAACATTTCGGCGCATGGGTTCAATATAGCTCGATCAACACGGCTGCCAAATAGATCGTCAACCCCACCCCGACCCCAGCGTAGGCGGCGAGAAATGCATGCCACTGAACTTGGTCACGAGGCATTCCTCTTAGCAACGCACGGCTCGTGCCGATGAATCCGATCACGATGGAGACGATGGCGGGAGTCCCTGGGGATCTCGGATCTGGGAGGTCTGCGAAAAGCACACCCCGATCGTGGCGAGCCGCGACGCACGCGTGGTGCGCGCTTTGTGCCGAAAGTGTCAGAAAAGCGAGGCGCCGGCGTGCTGGGCGAACTCGACCAGGGGCTGGGGGATGACGCCCAAGAAGACGGTGGCGGCCGCTGCGAGGACGGCTGGGGCGACGAGGTGCCAGCGCCGTCCCGCGTCCGGGTCGATCGGGTCGGCCTCAGGAGAGGCGCCGGCGATCGCCGGGGTGGCGGCTTCACCGCCCGGGCGCATCCACATCGCCGCCACCACGCGCAGGTAGTAGGCGAGCGAGATCATCGTGCCGAGGGCGATGAAGACCGCGAGCCACGTGTAGTCGCCTTCGACCAGGGCCTCGATCAGGTAGAGCTTGCCGATAAAGCCCGCCGTGGCGGGCAGCCCGGCGAGGCCGAGCATCGAGATCGTCAGCGGCCAGGCGAGCTGCGGGCGCTCGGCGCCGAGGCCGCGCACGCCGTCGATGTGGTCGCCGAAGACGGTCTCGCGCTCGCGAGCGATGACCACGGCGAAGGCGGCGAGGTTCATGAAGGCGTAGGCGCCGAGGTAGAAGACGATCGCGTTGACGCCGGCCTCGCTGGCAACGACGAGCCCGCCGAGGATGTAGCCGGCCTGGGCCACGCCGGAGTAGCCGAGCAGGCGCTTGAGCGAGTCCTGGCCGAGCGCGCCGACGTTGCCGATCACGATCGAGAGCGCTGCGAGCACCGCCAGCGCCGGCTGCCATTCGCTCGCCTGCGGTAGCAGGGCGACGTCGAAGAAGCGGATGAAGACGGCGAAGGCGGCGGCCTTGGTCGCCACCGCCATGAAGCTGGTGATCGGCGTCGGCGCACCCTCGTAGACGTCGGGCGTCCACTGGTGGAAGGGCGCGATCGAGGTCTTGAAGGCGAGGCCGACGGCGGTCATGCCGATGCCGACGAGGATCAGCGGGTCGCCGAGCACACCCTTCTGGGCGATGCCGTGGGCGATGCTGGAGAAGTCGGTCGAGCCGCTGCCGCCGTAGAGGAAGGCCATCCCGTAGAGCAGCGTCGCCGAGCCGAGTGAGCCGACGATCAGGTACTTGAGCCCCGACTCGAGCGACTTCTCGCGCCGCAGGTTGGTCGCGCAGAGGATGTAGAGCGGGACCGAGAGGGTCTCGATCGCGATGAAGAAGGTGACGAGGTTCTGCGCCTGGGCGAGCAGCACCATGCCGAGCACCGAGCCGAGCAGCAGTGAGTGGTACTCCCCCGAGCCCGCTTCCTCGGTGGCCGGCTCGCGGATCGAGAAGAAGACCGCGAAGGCGGCGGTGAGGATCACGACCAGCGAGATCGAGATCGCCAGGTCGTCGAGCCGCAGTGAGCCGGAGACGAGGCTGGTCGGCTCGTTCCAGTGTGCGACGAGCTGGACGGCCGTCACTCCCAACACGAT